>JAFYQY010000030.1 GCA_017559685.1 Alistipes sp. | reverse complement strand
GTGTTGCACGAGAACTTAGCCGAGATTGAGGCTAGCGACATCCACGCACGCCTCGGCTTGGAGAAGGGTCGCTACATCCTTTTGTCGGCTCACCGTGAGGAGAATATCGACACCGAGAAGAACTTTACATCGCTCTTTACGGCGATCAACAAGATGGCCGAGAAGTACGATATGCCTATTTTGTACTCGTGCCACCCACGCTCACGCAACCGTTTGGCACAGAGCGGTTTCGAGTTGGATAAGCGAGTTATTCAGCACGAGCCACTCGGCTTCCACGACTACAACTGCTTGCAGATGAATGCTTTTGCCGTTGTGTCGGATAGCGGTACTTTGCCTGAGGAGAGCTCGTTCTTCACAAGCGTAGGCCACTCGTTCCCAGCAGTATGTATCCGCACTTCGACCGAGCGTCCAGAGGCGTTGGATAAGGGCTGCTTTATCTTGGCAGGTATCGACGAGAGATCGTTGTTGCAAGCTGTGGATACAGCAGTCGAGATGGTTGCCAATGGCGACAATGGTATTCCAGTACCAAACTACACTGACGAGAATGTTTCGACCAAGGTTGTAAAGTTGATTCAATCCTACACCGGCGTAGTAAACAAGATGGTTTGGCGAAAATAATGAACGAAAGAGTATATAGGGGTGTAAAGGCGTTGGCTGTATTCGACAATTATTTTGTCGGAGCTAAGGGCTATCGCCTCTACAACTACTATTTTGATGGCAAGACAAAACCCGAGTATGTCGGTCGAGTAGTAGATTGCAAATACTCGTTTTTTTCGAAATTCAAGTTTACTCGTCGCTTTTTGCGTGCCGAGGTAAATGGTCTATACTATTTGCCCGATGGTAGTCGACTGACAATTGCACGTAAGGGTATATTTCGTTGTGAGGCGGGCGATAAGAGGTTTTGTAAGTGCTTTGATGTAAAGCGAGGCTCACGCCCAATGAACTTGTGTATCACACCTACAGGCGAGATATACTTTGGCGAGTACTTTGCCAATATGGGCAAGTCTGCCGTATATATTTACACCTCGAAAGATGGAGGAAAAAGTTGGTCTGTAGCCTACACCTTCGAGGATGGCAATATAAATCATATTCACGGTTTGTATTGGGATAAATATACCGAGTCGATATGGGTTGTTACGGGCGATAGAGAGAACGAGTGTGTGATTGGCTATACAAAAGATGGCTTCAAGACTCTCGATGTAGTGTTTAGAGGTGGTCAGGAGTACCGCAGTTGTGTATTGTTCTTCTATCCTGAGAGTGTTGTATATGCGACCGACTCGCAGTATATAAAGAACGAGATAAAATGCTTTAATCGAACAACTCGTGAAATAAGCGTTGTTCAGGCGGTACAAGGCTCTGTTATAAAGGGTGCGCAGTGTGGCGATGTGGCACTTATCTCTACGGCGGTTGAGCCAAGCGAGGTAAACCTCGATAAGAATGCCTATGTCTGGCTCTCGAACGACGGAACGAATTGGAAACAGATATACCAAGGCACAAAAGATTGCCTCCCGTCAATTTTCCAGTTTGCTCTTTTTGAAACACCGCAATACTATACATCTACTTCGAAATATGCCGTTTTCTCTGGTCGTGCTGTAAGAATGGTTGATGGAGCAACAATTATAAAAGAATTATAATGAAACGAGTTTTACTTGTAACCCAATATTTTCATCCAGAGGGGTTTAAGAGCAATGATATTGCTTTTGAATTAGTAAAGCGTGGATATAAAGTAGATGCATTAGTAAGTATTCCCAACTACCCTAAAGGTAAGTATTTTGATGGCTACGGTCTGTTTAAGCGTCGTAAGGAGATAGTTAATGGGGTAAATGTATATAGAGCATTTCAAATTCCACGAGGTAAAGGAGGTTTGCGCCTTATGCTTACCTATATAAGCTATGTTATATCGTCGGTTATGTGGGTGCTGTTCTTTTTTGCGTGGAGAAAAAAATATGATGCCATTATTGTACATCAGACCTCACCGATATTTCAAGCTATTCCTGCAATATTATTAAAGAAACTTCGAAAGACCCCAGTCTATACTTGGGTGTTAGATATATGGCCAGACGCAATGAAATCGGGAGGTGGTATAAAAAATAAGAAGCTACTGAAGGCTGTAGATAAGGTTGTTGTGTGGGTATATAAGAACTCTGACAAAATACTTATAAGTAGCAAGCGTTTTGTTGAATCGATCTATCCTAAAGGCAATTTTGAAGAAAAAATAGTCTATTTCCCGAATTGGAGCGACGATGTGTTGCAAATGCCAGATGTTGAGGATAAGGCAACGTTGCCAAAGTTGCCAGAAGGCTTCAAGATTATGATAGCGGGCAATCTTGGTACGGCTCAAAGTCTTGATTGCGTGGCGGAAGCTATGCTTCATTTGAAAGATGTGCCAGAGGTTAAATGGGTATTTGTCGGTGATGGCAGTCGTAAGGAGTGGCTAGAAGAATTCATTAAAGATAACGATTTGCAGCAATCAGCAGTGTGTGTAGGTCGTTTTCCTGCTTCATATATGCCGTATTTTTATAAGCAGGCAAGTGCAATGCTTGTAACTCTTCGTTCAGGATTTCCACATTTGGGTATGGTTGTTCCAGCTCGAGTACAATCATATATGTCGGCAGGCCGCCCAATTTTAGGGTTGGCAGGTTCTGGTGTTGCAGATTTACTTGCTGAGGCTAATTGTGGATACTCAGTTCCTGCAGGTGATGCAAAAGCTTTGGCTGAATTAATTCGCAATCAAGTGTTAACAGACAAAGTTTCGTTTGAGGCTAAGGGCAGAAATGGCCGAGAGTTCTATTTGGCACATTTTACAAAAGAGCACTGCATTGATAATCTCTGTAATATAATTGAATAATATATGAGCGAGAAAAAATTAAGCACTACATACAAGTTATTACGAAAGCTTGGTTTTAATTACTCAGAAGAGGAGTATGGACAGGTTAGCTTGTGGCGAGTAATTAAGCAGTTTTTTGGTAATATGAGAAGAAAACGACTTCTCAAAATGAT
Source organism: Alistipes sp. (assembly GCA_017559685.1). The sequence goes on along the minus strand of JAFYQY010000030.1, from coordinate 10,216 downwards.
GGATTGGGCGATTTTGGAGCCGTTTAATCCCCGAAAATTGCGCCCGATTATATTGCGCAAGTTGGGTTGTAAGGTGGGTAAGGATGTGTTTGTTGGCGACTTTGTACGTATAGATTTGAGTCACGCCGATATGATTACTATCGACGACCACGCACATATTGCTTCGGGCGTTCGTTTGTTGTGTCACCAGCGTGATATGAGAGATTATTGTATTGGGGACGACTATGCAAAATTGGGTTATATTATCAAACCTATACATTTATGCAAAGGTTCATTGGTTGGTATGGACTCTTTTGTTATGCCTGGCGTGACAATTGGGGAAGGTGCGATTGTTGGTGCGGGATCACTGGTTACCAAAGATGTTCCTGCGTGGACTATTGCAACGGGTCGTCCTGCAAAGGTCGTTAAAGAGATTCCACATCGTAAAGAGAAGTAACCCCCATGCGTATTCTAACTTTCGATATCGAGGATTGGTATTGTCACGACTGCGAGTCGGGCGATAAGGATTGGACTAGCAAAGAGGTGCGTATTTACGAGGGTGTGGATAGAATCTTGGACTCTCTGGCAAAGCGCAACCAAAAGGCTACGTTCTTTGTGCTGGGTTGGTTGGCCGAAAATCATCCGCAGGCGATACGCAAGATTGCCGAGGCGGGACATCAGGTGGGTTGTCACACCTATCAGCACGAACTTTTGACTCGATTTGATAAGAAGCAGGTGTACGACGATGTATATCGTGCCAAGTCGGAGATAGAGAACGTTATAGGTGCTCAGATAGATGCTTTTCGTGCTCCAGCATTCTCTATTACAGAGGACAACCTCTACGCCTTCGATGTCTTGGCGGAGTTGGGTTTCAAGTACGATTGTTCATTGTTTCCTGCTGAGCGAGATTATGGCGGTATGCCGAGCTATGGCATCGGCGAGCCTCGTCAAATCAACCACAATGGCTACATATTCAAGGAGTTCCCGATAAACCCTGCTGATATCGCAGGTCGCAAGGTAGTATTCTCGGGGGGTGGTTATTTCAGACTCTTCCCATATTGGTTGATTAAGAAATTGACCAAGCAGCAGAACTATACAATGACCTACTTCCACCCGAGCGACTTCGATCCAGGACAGCCCGATATGAAGCATCTCCCGATGTTGCGCCGCTGGAAGAATAGGGTAGGCTTGAAGGGTGCCTTCAATAAGTATGAGAAATATCTTTCCGATTTCGATTTTGTTAATTTAGAACAGGCTGACAAGATGATTGATTGGGTCGGTTTGGACGAGATTAAGTTATAAAGATGCTGAATAATATTGCAAATACCCTCTTTCGCCTTCTTCGTATCGCTATCGGTACGGAGCAGGTAGAGGGCTTTAGTGTTGAAGGTGTGGCGTGGCAGAGCGTCTATGCTCTGGCTCGCAAGCAGGGCGTGTTGGCTATTGCATTTGATGGCCTAATGAAGATTTTAGAACAGGACAAGGAGTTCGCAAAGGCATTCCCACAGTCGCTGAAATTGCAGTGGATAAATGCAACTTTCAATATCGAGAGCCGATACGATAAATCCAAAGAGGTCTGCTCCGAGCTTACTGATAAGTGGGCGGAGCAAGGTGTTAAAACCCTGTGTTTGAAGGGCCTTGCGTTTAGCACATACTATCCTGTGCCAAATCATCGAGAGTGTGGAGATTTCGACTGCTATCTCTACGACGACTACGCCAAAGGTAACGCAATAGCCAAAGAGTTGGGCGCAAATGTTGATGACGGATGGTACAAGCACTCCGAGATTATCTATCGCAAGAAGATGATTGAGAATCACCGCTTTATCGTGGCTGTGCGCAACGGAAAGAAGATAAAGCAGCTTCACAATCTTCTTGACAATATCGCCCGCAACGAACCCCGAAAGGCAATCTTTGATACAAAGATCGAGATGCCGTCGGTGATGTTCAATGCGCTCTTTTTGAGTCACCACTCGCTGATTCACTTCCTCTCCGAAGGTATCCGTTTGCGCCATATTCTCGATTGGGCATTGCTCCTCGAAAAAGAGCAAAACAATATCGATTGGGAGCGTTTTTATGCCTTGTGCGATGAGTTCGATATGCGAGCTTTTGTTGATTGCTCGACAGCGGTGGCGGTCAAGGTTTTTGGCATAAAGATAACTAATTCGAATATTGAGGCGGAGAGCCCGTATGCAGAGCGAGTGCTCGATTCGATTATCAACGACGACGATGCGGTATTCTCGCAAAATGTCGGGGCGTGGCGTAAGCGTATGATGTTGGTACGCAATATTTTTGCTTCGAAGTGGAAGTATGAGGCGTTTTCGAATAAGGGAATATTTGTGAAATTTGTGTCGCTTATCTGGGGCTATTTTACGCACCCTGAGGAGAACTAAAATAGAAAGATTATGAAAGGCATTGTATTGGCGGGAGGTAGTGGAACGAGGTTGTATCCTATTACCAAAGGTGTGAGCAAGCAGTTGTTGCCTGTTTACGATAAGCCGATGATATACTATCCAATCTCGGCGCTGATGTTGGCGGGTATTCGTGATATCTTGATTATCTCGACGCCGCACGATTTGCCGTGCTTCAAGCGACTCTTGGGTGACGGCTCGAACTATGGCGTGCGCTTCGAGTATGCCGAGCAACCTTCGCCCGATGGTTTGGCGCAGGCGTTCCTTATTGGCGAGGAGTTTATCGGTAAGGATAATGTATGTCTTGTCTTGGGCGATAACATCTTCTACGGTCAGGGCTTTACCGGTATGTTGCAACAGGCGGTAGCTACAGCCGACGAGGAGGACAAGGCGACCATTTTTGGTCATAAAGTCTCAAACCCCGAGCGTTTTGGCGTTGCCGAGATTGACGAGGAGGGCAATGTCTTGAGCATCGAGGAGAAGCCAAAATCTCCGAAGTCGGACTACGCCGTTGCGGGTCTCTACTTCTATCCAAATAGCGTTGTCGAGGTGGCTAAGGGTGTTACTCCGTCGGCACGTGGCGAGTTGGAGATTACCGATGTGAACGAGCACTACCGTCGTGAGGGCGCATTGAAGATGCAGATTATGGGACGAGGCTTTGCGTGGCTCGATACGGGCACGCACGAGAGCCTGTTCGATGCTTCACGCTTTGTCGAGGTCATCGAGAGTCGTCAGGGCGTACAGATTGCCTGCTTGGAGGAGATTGCTTGGCGCAAGGGTTGGCTTTCGGACGAAGAGTTGTTGGCACTCGCAGAGCCTATGAAGAACAACTCCTACGGCGAGTATATGATAAATTTAGTTAAGGGCGCACATCGCCAATAATAGGATGGCAAAACGAAATATATTGATTACGGGTGGCGCAGGCTTTATTGGCTCGCACGTGGTGCGACTCTTTGTGACGAAGTATCCCGACTACCATATCGTAAATCTCGATAAATTGACCTATGCGGGAAACTTGGCTAACCTCAAAGATGTTGAGGCGGAGCCGAATTACACCTTCGTGAAGGCCGATATCTGCGACTACGAGCGTATGGTCGAGGTGTTCCGTGAGTACGATATTGATGGCGTTATCCATCTCGCAGCCGAGAGCCACGTAGACCGCAGTATCAAAGACCCGTTCACCTTTGCTCGTACCAATGTTATGGGTACGCTCTCGCTCTTGCAGGCGGCAAAGGCGTGCTGGGAGGGTAATTACGAGGGTAAACTATTCTACCATATCTCGACAGATGAGGTGTATGGAGCGTTGGAGTTCGATGATAAACTCTTTACCGAGCAGACACCGTACAACCCACATTCACCATATTCGGCATCGAAGGCGTCGAGCGACCACTTCGTGAGAGCCTACCACGACACCTATGGTATGCCGACTATTGTTACGAACTGTTCGAACAACTATGGCCCGTACCAATTCCCCGAGAAGCTTATTCCGCTCTTTATAAACAATATCCGCAAGGGTAAGCCGCTGCCTGTATATGGCAAGGGTGAGAATGTGCGAGATTGGCTCTATGTCGAGGATCACGCAAGGGCGATAGATTTGATTTTCCACAACGGAAGGGTTGCCGAGACCTACAATATTGGCGGTTTCAACGAGTGGCGCAATATTGATCTGATAAATGTCGTTATTAAGACGGTAGACAGAGTGCTCGGTAATGCCGAGGGTTATTCGCTGGGCTTGATAACATACGTTACAGACCGTCTCGGTCACGATGCACGCTACGCAATCGATAGCTCGAAGTTGAAGAATGAGTTGGGCTGGGAGCCGTCGTTGCAGTTCGAGGAGGGTATCGAGAAGACCGTGCAGTGGTACTTGGATAACGAGGCGTGGCTCGACAATATTACAAGCGGAGCCTACGAGCGATATTACGAAGAACAATACTCAAACAGATAGAAAACAGATGTCAAAAATAGCACTTTTTGCAGGGTCGTTCGACCCATTTACCCGTGGTCACGAAGCCGTAGTCGAGGCGGCGTTGCAACTCTTCGACGAGGTTGTTGTGGCTGTTGGCGAGAATGTATCGAAGAGGGGACTTCTCTCGATTGAGGAGCGTTGTCGCCTTATCGAGGATGCCTATAAGGGCAATGAACGTGTGCGAGTGGCTAAGTACTCGACCTTGACGGGCGACTTTGCTCGTGAGGTGGGGGCTACGGTGTTGGTGCGAGGTGTTCGCAATACGATAGACTTCGAGTTCGAGCGTTCGATCGAGGCGACAAACCGAGCACTCTTTCCCGAACTCACTACGGTGTTGATACCTACGCCTGCCGAGTATTTGCACGTCTCGTCGTCGTTGGTGCGTGAGTTGTTGGCTTTTGGTCGTGATGTGAGCGACTACCTGCCACAAAATATTAAAATCGAAAACTATTTACAATAAACCAATAAAGCTAATGGCCAATGGCTAATGGCTAAAGGCCCCAAAATTAAGTAATATGGAATTTTCAGCAGAGATGATTGCCGGTTTGTTGGCTGGCGAGGTTGTAGGCGACGAGAATGCGTCGATCTACACAGTGTCCTCGATTGAGGGTGGTAAGAAGGGTGGCTTGGCCTACCTCTCAAACCCTAAGTTCGAGCAGTACCTCTATACTACCGAGTGTTCGGTTGTGCTCGTTGAGCGTGACTTCGTGCCAAAGCAACCTGTTAAGGCTACGCTTGTCAAGGTTGATAATGTGAACGCTTGCGTGTTGCGTTTGCTCGATATGTACAATGCAATGAAACCACAGAAGAGAGGTATCTCGAAGTTGGCTTCTATTTCGGAGAAGGCGACTATCGGCAAGGATTGCTACATCGGCGACTTTGTGGTTATCGAGGATGGCGCAGTCATTGGCGACGGCGCAAAGATATATCCGCAGTGCTACGTGGGCGACAACGTTAAGATTGGCGCAAATACCAAACTCTATGCAGGTGTTAAGATCTACGAGGGTTGCTCGATTGGCGCAAACTGTATCTTCCACGCTGGCGTAGTGATTGGTGCTGACGGCTTCGGCTTTGCACCTAATGCACAGGGTGGCTTCGACAAGATTCCACAGCTCGGAAATGTTATCATCGAGGATAACGTGGAGATTGGTGCGAATAGCTGTATTGACCGTGCAAAGACCGACTCGACAATCATCCGCAAGGGTGTTAAGTTGGATAACCTTATCCAGATTGGCCACAATGTTATCATCGGCGAGAATACAGTATCGTCGGCGCAGACAGGTATCGCAGGTACCACAAAGGTGGGCTCGAACTGTTTTATCGCAGGTCAGGTGGGTATCGCCGACCATATCGTAATTGGCGACCGTGTTAAGATTGGCGCACAGAGTGGTATCGACAAGAATGTACCTGATGGCGAGATTCGCTTCGGTAGTCCATCGTTGGCAGGTATCAACTTCCACCGTTCGTTTGCGGTATTCAAGGAGTTGCCTGAGTTGCGTCGCAAGGTTATGAAGTTGGAGGCTGAGTTGGCCGAATTTAAGAAGTAATGAAGAGACTCTTTGTAGCATTGACAATGACTCTCTTGCTTGTGGGCTGCGGCTTGCAAAAGGAGGGCGTGTGCGAATGCGAGATTGTTGGCCGTATGGCTAATTTTAACGGTCGAGGCAAGGTCTATCTCATCGATAGATGGGATGCAGGTGTTGTTATCGACTCGGTAAAGTTGGATCACGATACTTTCCATTTCGAGTGCGTGGAGCACGCTCCAACCTTTGCCCAATTGCTTGTGGGTGGTGGACGACCTATTGCCGACGTATTTATCGAGGAGGGCAAAGTTACCGTTTCGGGCGACTATCTTTGTGGCTCGATAAAGCCGAGTGGCACGCCGTCGAACGATGCGTTCGTGGCGCTTATGGAGCGTAATTTCGATATGCTTGCAAGACGTCGTCAGGCTATCGGTGCACAAGATGTTGAGGCGTTGAGAAGCGTCGAAAACGAGCTTGCTCAGACCCTGCAGGAGACGCTCGAAGCGAACAAAGATAATGTTTTTGGTCTCTATCTCTTGCATCTGCAAACCCACACGATGTCGGCTAAGGAGGTGCTCGATAGAGTGTCGTCATTACCTATTATTTTGCAAAAGACCGAGTTTGCCGAGCGTATCAAGGCTCTTGCAGAGCGACGATTTAAGACCGAGCCACAGGTGGAGGGTAGCGACTACGTTCCGCACTATATCGACATCGCTCAACCCGCACTCAATGGCGAGATAGTCTCGCTCAAAGATGTTGTCGAGGCGAAGCAAAACCGCTATGTGTTGCTCGATTTTTGGGCTTCGTGGTGGGACAACTCGACCAAAGAGGTTGGCGTGCTGAAGCAGGCCTACAAACGCTTCCATAAGAGAGGCTTCGATATATATGGTGTGTCGCTCGATCGTCGTAAGGAGTCGTGGCGTGAGGCGGTCGAGGAGCAGGGTAGAGAGTGGACTACAGTCTGCTCGTTCGAGGAGTTTGCTTCGTCGGCAGTCGAGTCCTATGCTATCGACCCTAAGGAGCTTCCGAACTATCTTATAGATTGCTCGAATGGCGTTATCATTGCCAAGAATTTGCGAGGCGAGGCGTTGCTCGAGAAGTTGAATGAGTTGTTAAAATAGTATGGCACAGACGCAGGAGAAATATCGCATTTTGGGCATTGACCCTGGCACGAACTATACGGGTTATGGAGTGTTGGAGGTCGAAGGACGTACCGTGCGAGCCGTTGTGATGGGCGAGGTGGATCTTCATAAGATATCTGACCCTTACGAGAAGTTGCGATATATCTTCGACAGCGTGAGTCGCCTTGTCAAGGAGTATCAACCTCGTGAGGTGGCGTTGGAATCGCCCTTCTTCGGTCAGAATGTGCAGAGTATGCTCAAACTCGGTCGTGCACAGGGCGTAGCTATGGCGGCGGCGTTGAGCCAGGATGTCGATGTTTTTGAGTATGCACCTTCACGCATTAAGCAGGCGGTTGTCGGTCTCGGCTCGGCCTCAAAGGAGCAGATTGCGGGCATTGTTATGAAGACTCTCCATATCGACAAAGCACCGAAGAAACTCGATGCAACCGACGGTATGGCGGTGGCATTGTGTCACTACTACTCGATATCTTCGCCTATAAATCAGGCTCTCGGAGGCACCAAAGTGAAGGGCTTGGGTGGCGATAAGGTTGCCCGCAAGCGAGGTACAAAGTCGTGGGATCAATTTCTAAGAGAAAATCCGGATCGTCTCAAAAGCTAATGGCCAATGGCTAATAGCTAATAGCCCCCCCAAAAAAAAGACCTGCGATTTTTTTTCGCAGGTCTTTTTTCTATTTCCAAAGTATCACTAACGTCTCTCTGTCGCCGAGCGTTACCTTGCCCGAGCTGCTGAGCTTTGCCGAACCGAATATCGGTGTCGCCTTCAACCCCTTTGGTGCAACCAATTTCACGGTGCAAGGGGTGCGCTTGTTGTTCGTAAGAATTGTGATGTAGTCGTTGCCACTGCGCAATACTCGCATCATCGCTCCGTCGGCAAATCCTGCGAAGTGGAATGGCTGCTCTGCGAGTTTATCGCCAAGCAACACATCGCAAACCTTTGCCAACTCGGCCGACTCCTTGCGTGCAGCGCACGACATCGAAATCGATGGTGTGAGCCACCAAACCTCACCTTCGCCGAGCTTGTTGTAGAGTGCAACGTCGCCCTCTGCGCCTGTGCCGACAACCTTTGCGGTAGGTGCTGTGGCACGAACTATCGGGTGCCAAGCGTGACCCTGCAACTTGCCGATACCCTCGATTGTGAAGTGCTGTGGAGTCTCACGGTAGCGGATATCCGAGAATGTTCCACCTACGAGTGGCTCCAAGTCGAACTTGTGGAGTGGGGTGCACACTTCATACTCGTCGTAGAAGCCGCTCAAACCCTCGACGATAAGGCGACCACCTCGCTTAACAAAGCCCTCGATTGGGGCAATCATCTCCGACGGAATAGTCAATGTGTTGGCGAGAATCGCAACATCACCCTTGCCCTTATTCGCCCAATCGTAGTCGCTCATATAGCGCATCTGTGGCTGGTGTCCACGCTCCAATAATGCCTCGTACCACATAAACATTGTGCGAGTCTGCATCATCACATCGAGCTCGGGCACGCCGACCAAGTTGCTGCGAATATGGCGCAACATTCGCTGTGTCTCGGGGCTGAGAATCAATGTTACATTCGAGAGCTCAGGCTTCGACTCTGCAAAGAAGTCGCCGTGCTTCTCAAGTACCTCGTTTATCTCCTTCGTTACGAGTGAGCGGTCGGTATCCTCGCCCTTGAAGCCAAAGACGCCCCATTCGCCCGCCTCGCCACTCTGACGGCGGTAGTTGGTGCTCCAATATATAACCTTGCGTGCGCCTGTGCCTATGCTCGACCATACCCATTGTGCGAGGTCTTTGCGGTCGGGGCAGATAGGAGTGCGACCCGAGAAGATGTTGTTTCCGCCCTGCATCTCGCTCACCCAGAAGCGGTTGTTAGGTGCGTGAGCACGCAAAATCTCGCAGATACCCGACACGGCATATCCAAACTGATCACGATCCATCGAACGCAACTGCCAAGCGGCGTGCATCGAAGCGCCGAAGATGTCGAGAATGTTGCGGTGGTCTGCCAAGTCGTACTTGTCGTTCGAGAGGAAGAAGTCCGCAGGGTTTGTTGTTACGGGGTGCGTATTGTCGTGCTTGCGAATCTGCTCGCCTATCCAACGGAAGTTGTAGGTGAGAAAATCACGCTGGATGTTATTCCAGTCGATGTTTGCATTCGGCCAAATGAATGCCTTTGTCGATGTCCAATTCTCGTCGAAGCGCACCTCCTCGAACGTCTTGAAGTCGGTTATCCACGCCTTGTTCAATGCCTCGATGGTGTTATACTTCTTACGAAGCCACTCCTGCGTGAACTCTACAGCGAGAGGGGAGTAGTGCTTGAAACTCTTCGCCTCGTTGAGTATCCACCAAGAGCCGAGTGCAGGGTGGTTGCGGTAGCGCACCACGCAAGCCTCGATAAAGTCGGCCGACTTCTGCTGAATATCCTTGCTCCACAAGAGTGTGTGCAACTGCGAGCGATAGTGGTACTGCTTGCCGTAGAACACAGGTGCGTGGGTGCAGAAGAGCGACGCCTCAATCTCTACGCCGTGCTTCTTTGCAGCCTCGAATGCTCGGTCGGTGATAGTAAAGTCGTACTTGCCTGGTGCAATCTCCAAGTAGTTCCACATCAGGAAGATACGTGCCGAGTGCATCTTGTTCTCGGCCATTCGCTTGAACCACATATCTACCTCCTCGTCGGTCTGCCCGGGCTCGAGCCATACCTCGGCTCCCACCTCTATGTGGCGCTGTGCCGATACACTGCCGAAGCACGCAAAAGTTGCGATGCAAAGCAAAAAAGTCTTCAAAAATTTCATCTTTTTCAGGTTTTAATTTTCCACAAAGTTACTCTTTTGCGACTTTTTTACAAAATTTTCTCTGCAAGATTGTTAGTTCCGAATATAATTCGTATATTTGCAACCCCAAATGGGATTTAATTAAAAAATTTAGTAACAATGAAAGTTTGCGAAATTACAGGAAAAGTGGCCCTCGTTGGAAACAATGTTTCGCACTCCAATGTTAAGACTAAGCGCAAGTTCTCACCAAACTTGAAGACTAAGCGTTTCTGGTCTGAGGAGGAAGGCCGTTGGATCACCTTGAAGGTTTCGACTTCGGGTATCAAAACAATTAACAAGAAGGGCCTCGCTGCTGCTTTGAAGGATGCAGCTGCAGCCAAGAAAATCTATTAAACAATTAACAAGCTATGGCAAAGAAAGGTAACAGAGTTCAGGTGATCTTGGAGTGCAC
>JAFYQY010000029.1 GCA_017559685.1 Alistipes sp. | reverse complement strand
TTACATTTTCATTTGTGGATGCAGGGTAGAGATTCTTATAAGGAGTCTCCAAGTTGGCGTTATCGAACTCAAAAACCGCTGCTCCCGGATTCTCCGAATCGATAGTGATATTCGTAGAAGCAACACCATTAACCGAAATCTGGTCTCCCTCGTTCCAAAAAGCCGAATAGTTGCCTGTCTCGTCCTTGTCGCCAAGACCAACCTTAGTCATAGAGTCTGCGATGCTCAACGAGAGCGTTGTTGTACCGTTGCCAACAACGACATTGTCATCACCCTCCAATCCTGCAGTACAACCTACAAAGCCCAAAACAGAGAGCGACAAAAGAAGAAAGTAAAGTTTTTTCATCTGATTATTGTTTGATTTTAAGTTATTTTGGACAAAGATACACAAACAAACTGAAAACTAAAAGCGGAAAACAGAAAACTTGACCTAATTTTACTATCTTTGCACTATTAAAATAGTGATTGTATGCGAAAGTTAGAACTTCTTGCCCCTGCTAAGGACTACGCCTCGGCGGTCGATGCCATCGACTGCGGAGCCGATGCGGTATATATCGGAGCAGGCAAGTTCGGAGCTCGCTATGCCGCCACCAACACCATCGATGATATCGCTCGTGTGGTGGAGTACGCACATCGCTACAACGTGAAGGTCTACGCCACACTCAACACCCTACTCTTCGACAACGAGTTGGACGAGGCTCGCAAGCAGGCTCTCGCACTCGTCGATGCGGGTGTAGATGCACTTATCGTGCAGGATATGGCCTACTACCTTATGGAGTTGCCAATCGACTTGCACGCCTCGACACAGACCAACTGCGTAACACCCGAGAAGGTTCGCTTCTTCGAGCAACTCGGCTTCAAACGAGCAATCTTGGAGCGCTCGCTCTCGAAGGAACAGATAGCCGAGATTCGCAGGGAGACAAATATCGAGTTGGAGGCCTTCGTGCACGGTGCGATATGCGTGTCGCAGAGTGGTCGTTGCTTCTTCTCTCGCTCGACCTCGGAGCGTAGTGGCAACCGAGGAGAGTGCAGTCAGCCTTGTCGTCTCGAGTACGACCTCTGCAACGATAAAGGCGAAGTTGTAATCAAGAGTAAACACCTTCTTTCGGTACGAGACCTCGATCTCTCGGCTCGACTTGGCGAGATGATCGACATCGGCATCAACTCATTCAAGATTGAGGGCCGTTTGAAGGATCGCACCTACGTTCGCAACATAGTAAGCCTCTATCGACAACTTCTCGATATCGAAATCGTAAAGCGAGACGATGTCGAGCGTAGTTCGGTAGGTCGTAGCACCATCGAGTTTGAGCCTAATGCCGCACGCACCTTTACCCGTGGTGCAGGCGAATACTTCTTCGACGGCAAGTGCCGAGATGTTGCCTCGTTCGACACCCCAAAGGCTATGGGTGAGCGTATCGGAAAGGTCGTAAAAACCGACCGTCGAGGCATAGTTCTCGACCGCAAGCACGACCTCACAACAGGCGACGGAGTCTGCTTTATCTCAAACGGCTCATTGGTGGGCACAAACGTTGTGGGCGTCGAAGGCGACCGCATTCAACTCAACCGCTACGACGGTGTGGCCGTAGGTGTGGAGCTGTTCCGCAACTACAACCGTCTATTCTCGCAAGCGGTCGAGCGCAGTCGTGTAAAGCGCACAATATCAGCAGATTTACTCTTGCTGTTCAGCGACGATAATATAACCTTGACCGCCACCGATGAGAGTGGCATTTCGGCTACGGCAACTATCGCACAGCCGAGCGAGGAGGCACGAGACAAAGCAAAGGGCGAGGAGGCTCTGCGACGACAGCTTATGCGCTCGGGCGACACCATTTTCGAGGTGCGAAATATCGAGATTTCGGAGGTACGATTTGCTCCGATGTCGGTAATTGGCGCACTCCGCCGTGAGGTATTCGAGCTACTCGAGAAGGAGCGCCTTGCACGCCACGAAAAGTCAGCAGACATCGCCAAAAACCGAGGTGTAAAGTACCCTTCAAAGCGACTCACACCGCAGGATAATGTCACAAATCGCCTTGCACGCCAACTCTACACCGATTGTGGCGTTGAGGAGATTGCCGAGGGCTTGGATTGCCGAGCAACAACTGCGGGCGAGCAGGTGGTTATCTCGGACTACTGCATACGTCGAGAGATTGGCGAGTGTCTACTCCAAAAACCTCGTCTGCGTGGCGACCTCTACCTTGAGAGAGGTACAAAAAAATATCGCCTTTGCTTCGACTGCAAGGCGTGTCAGATGAAGATAATTGACATTTTTTAATTTTGCCGTTCGAAAGCTAACGGCTAATAGCCAATTGCTAAAAGCAAAGATTTATGAACTTAACACCGAATTTCAAGGATTACGAGTTGATCGACTCGGGTGAGGGCGAGAAGTTGGAGCGCTTTGGTGCCTACACACTCCGTCGTCCCGAGCCTCAGGCCGTATGGCGCAAATCGCTCGAGGAGCGTGAGTGGCAACGCCTTGCCGATGCATCATTCCTCCGTACCGACCGCAGCGAGGAGCGTGGCGAGTGGCGTCACAAGCCACAGATGAAGGATCGCTGGAATATCCGCTACGACTACAAGGATATGCACCTCTCGATGCGCTTGGCGTGCACCGCATTCAAGCATATCGGCATCTTCCCAGAGCAGGCTGCGAACTGGAATTTTATCTACGACACCTGTCGTGAGAAGCTCGAGAGCAAGGGTGCAAAACCAAAGGTTTTGAATCTGTTTGCCTATACGGGTGGTGCGACACTCGCAGCCGCAGCGTCGGGCGCAGATGTTACCCACGTCGATTCGGTAAAGCAGGTGGTAACGTGGTCTCGTGAGAATATGGAGTCGAGCAAGCTCGACGGCATTCGTTGGATAGTTGAGGATGCGTTGAAGTTTGTTCAGCGTGAGGTGCGCCGAGGCAACCGCTACGACGGCATTATCCTCGACCCTCCAGCATACGGACGTGGCGCAAATGGCGAGAAGTGGGTTTTGGAGCAGAATATCGCCGAGATGTTGGAGGCGTGTGCGCAGTTGCTCGCCGAGGATGGTTTCTTGGTGTTGAACCTCTACTCTATGGGTCTCTCATCGACCATCGCCCGCACTCTCGTACGCCAAACCTTCGGTACACCTAAGAAGGAGGAGTTCGGCGAACTCTTCTTCACCGACCGAGCAGGCAAGGAACTTCCGTTCGGAACGTTCTATAGAATGAAGAGATAGTTTTTTGTAAGGGCGTTAAGGGCGTTAAAGTAAAAAGGGAGTCAACTCCCTTTTTTTACCACAGCATAAAGTCATATAACAAGTGCTAATTTTAGGCTCACAAAGTAGTCTTGTTAGATGGTCTTAACGAAGGCTCGACGGCGTTTGTGCTGGATGTGGTCGAAGATAACGAAATTAGCCTGGCTCTTGTTGTTGGTCTCGAGAATAGCAGTAGTCTCTACTCGCTCGATACCATATTTCTGGAAATATGGGGTCATCTCATCAACTATCAAGGCATTTATACCTCTATCCTGATAGTCGGGACGAACAGCAATCAACAACAAATCGAAGTCGGTCATCTTCTTCGCCTTCAACGCCTTGAGCAGATGATACCAACCAAATGGGAATAGGCGTCCCTTGCACTTGCGCAATGCCTCCGAGAGCGACGGCATACCCAAGCCAACAGCCACAATCTCGTCTCTCTCGTTGGCAACCATTGTTACGAAATCGAAGTTTAGAATCGGGAAGTACATCTTGCAGTAGTACTGCTTCTGCTTCTCGGTCATCGGCTGGTAGTTATACAGCTTCCGGTAGGCTGCATCCAAGACATCGAAATAGCTATAGCCGTAGCGTTTCTTCAACTCTCGTGCATTTTTAACCTTTACGGTGTGGAGGCCATAGCGCTCCGCAACGAGTTTAGCAATACGACGCACTCGCTCAGGTGCCTCCTTTGGAGGATGAATCTGGAACTCTATCCAATCGGTCTCCTTGCGCAAGCCATAGCGCTCGTAGTGGGCGATATAGTATGGATAGGTATAGAGGCTCGCCATAGGCGAGTTATAATCAAAACCCTCAATCAGCAAGCCCTGATGATCGAAGTCGGTAAAGCCCAAAGGGCCATTCAGGCACTCCATACCCTTACTCCTACCCCACTCGGCAACGGCATCGAGCAGAGTCTCGAACACCTCGTAGTCGTCGACGCACTCGAACCAGCCGAAGCGGCACTTCTTCACGCCCCAGGCCTCGTTGGCACGATGATTTACTATGCCCGCAATGCGGCCGACAATCTCGTTGTTGCGATAGGCCATATAGAGAACAAAGTCGCACACCTCGAGTGCGGGGTTACCACTTGGAGAAAAGGCATTTAGCTCGTCGTGAATTAGTGGTGGACAGTAGTAGTTATTTCCTTTGTAGAGGTCGATGCCAAACTGCACAAAACGGCGCAACTCACGCTTTGTCTTTACCTCCTTGATAGTAATTTGTGTTGGGTTTGTAAGTGTCATATATTTGGGTTAATCAGTCTTAGCATATTGTCGGCACAACGGCATATATCACAATACCGAAAAGCGCCGAGAGCACTATCATTAAGATTGGGTTTACCTTGCGGTATGAGCCGTAGAGGCAGGCTGCAAAGAGAAGCCACGACCACACATCTACGAAATTTTCATTCTTGCCCGAAACGGGGAACATCATCAACAACGCCGCCGAAGCGATCATACCTACGACAATCGGGCCTACCGACTTGACAACGCTCTTGATATAGCGATTTTCACGATGACGAAGGAAGAAACGTGTGAGCAGAAGCATCAGCGTAAGCGACGGAAGGCAGACTGCAAAGGTTGCAACCACCGAACCAAGCACACCGCCAACCTCGTAGCCGATATAGGTTGCCGAGTTTATCGCAATAGGGCCCGGAGTCATCTGCGACACCGCCACAATATCGGCAAATTGCGCATCCGTAAGCCACCCTTGTTGCACGACAATCTCGTTCTGGATAAGCGACAACATTGCGTAGCCACCACCAAAGCCGAAGAAACCAATCTTCAGGTAGGAGAGAAAAAGTTGCAGATAGATCATCGCTTAACCCCCTTTCTGCCATTCACAACGGCCACAACAACGCCCACGGCAACACCCGCAGCGATAAAGTAGATAGGCGAAACGCCAAAGTACCACACCGCCACAGCCACCGCTGCCGAGATACCCATCAAATACCACTTCATACCCTTGACCAAGCCAATCAGCGGTGCGACAATCAACGCCACAACCGCAGGTCGCATAGCACGAAAGGCAGCATCGACATATCGGTTATCTCGCACCTCAACAAAGAATAGGGCGAGCAACAAAATCACAATAAACGAAGGCAAGATTGTGCCGAGAGTAGAGGCTATTGCACCCATCACGCCCGCCGTCTTGTAGCCCACAAAGACCGCTGTATTCACAGCGATAGGGCCTGGCGTAGATTGCGCTAAGACGAGCATATCGAGAAAATCTTTCTCCTCGATCCACCCCCTCTTCTTGATAACCTCACGCTGAATCAGAGGTATCATCGCATACCCTCCACCAAAGGTAAAGAGTCCGATTTTGAAGAAGGTTATAAATAGTTTCAGGAGCATTGGTCTTACAAATTATTCACTATCGAAACCATATTGACCGCCACAACGGCTGCGGTCTCGGTGCGGAAACGCTGAGTGCCGAGGGTAATCTCCTCGAAACCATTCGACACCGCCAAGGCCACCTCTGCAGGCGAAAAGTCGCCCTCGGGGCCAATCAGAACGAGTGCATCCTCGCCCTTTCTCAAGGTCGAAGCGAGATACTTCTTCTCCTTTACGGCCTCGCCACAGTGAGCGATAAATTTACGCCCTGCAAATTCCGACTTAACCAACTCGGCAAACGGAGTAAGCTCCGCCAATACGGGATGATACGCCTTGAGCGACTGCTTCACGGCCGACGTAATAACCTTCTCCTCACGGTCGTGCTTAATAACCTTGCGCTCGCTGTGCTCGCTCACGATAGGCACAAACTCTGCAGCTCCTATCTCGGTGGCCTTCTCCAAAAACCACTCATAGCGGTCGATATTCTTGGTTGGAGCGCACGCCATAGTTAGGCGATAGGGCAACTTCTCGAACTCCTCGAAGTGCTCGACCACACGCACAAGTGTATGTTTTTGGTGTGCCGAAGCGACCACGCAACGGTAGAGATTGCCCTTACCGTCGGTGATATGGAGCGTATCGCCCTCCTCCAAACGCAACACCTTAACGGCGTGACGAGACTCCTCCTCGGAGAGCATATATTCGGGTGCAGTAAAGTCTGCGGCGTAGAATAGTTGCATAACGATTGAAAAAGTATTATCTTTGCGTAGCAAATATAGTAATTTTTGATGAAATGAAGCGCATACTGTTTGTATTAACATTGGTTATGACAGCACTTAACACAACTTTCTGCTCGAAGCAGCCGAAAATTGACAACAATCCGTTGCTTATGGAGTTCGACACTCCGTATGGCGTGCCACCATTCGACCGCATCGAGGCTAAGCACTACGAGCCAGCTTTCGAGTACGCAATGATGCTCCACAACAAAGAGGTGGAGGCGATTGTCGCAAACGAGGCTGAGCCTACATTCGAGAACACCATCCTCGAGCTCGACCACTCGGGTGCGATGTTGGCGCAGGTGTCGGACATCTTCGGTATGATGTGTGCCTCGATGAACAACGAGGATATGCAGGAGGTGCAGGAGGAGGTTATGCCTCTCTTGGCGGCTCACTACGATGCAATATCGATGAACGAGGCGTTGTTCAAGCGCATAAAGGCGGTCTACGACAAGCGCAACGAGGCGGGTCTCAATGCCGAGCAGATTCGTCTTGTCGAGAAGATGTACAACAGCGCAGTGCGTCAGGGTGCGTTGCTCAACGACGAGCAGAAGGAGCGCTTGATGGCTATCAACGAGGAGTTGTCGTTGCTCTCGGTTAAGTTCAACAACAACCTTCTCGCCGAGACCAACAATTTTACATTGGAGCTCGAGGCAAAGGAGTGCAGCGAACTTCCAAAGAGTATTCGTGAGGCAGCGAAGGATGCAAAAGATGACAATAAGTTTACCTTCACGCTCCACAAGCCAAGCCTTATTCCATTCCTTACCTACTCGAAGAGTCGTGAGTTGCGTGAGAAGATTTACAAGGCTTACCTCAACCGCTGCAACAACGAGAACGAGTTCGACAACAAGGAGATTATCAACAACACCATAAGTCTTCGTCTCGAGAAGGCCAACCTCTTGGGTTACAAGTCGTATGCCGACTACGTAATTTCGGAGCAGATGGCTCAGTCGCCAAAGGCGGTATATACTCTGCTTGAGGATATCTTCACACAGGCCAACAATAAGGCAAAAGAGGAGTTGGCCGAGATGAACAAGATGTTCAAGAAGGACAACCCCGATGCCGAGGCAAAGTTCGCATCGTGGGATTGGTGGTACTACGCCGAGAAGGTGCGCAAGCAGAAATACCACCTCGACGAGGAGATGATTGCTCCATACTTTGCACTTGACAATGTGCGTCAGGGAGCCTTCAATCTCGCAAACCGTCTCTACGGCTTGACCTTCCGCCCCGTTGTTGTTCCGCAGTATCACAGCGAGGCTTCGGCATACGAGGTTTTGGATGCAGACGGCTCACACATCGGAGTTCTCTACTTCGACTTCCACCCTCGTGCAAGCAAGTCGCAGGGTGCGTGGTGCGGCTACTTCCGTCGTCCAAGCTACGACCGTGAGGGCAAGCGCATAAACCCTGTAGTGAGCATCGTTTGCAACTTCACAAAGCCGTCGGGCAACACCCCTGCACTCCTCTCTATCGACGAGGTTACAACGCTCTTCCACGAGTTTGGCCACGCCATCCACTTCCTCTTCTCGGATGTGCCATACAATGGTCTGCTCGATGTTGAGGGCGACTTCGTAGAGCTTCCGTCGCAGATTATGGAGAATTGGGCTTTGGAGGAGGAACTCCTCAAGACCTACGCTGTACACTACCGCAACAACAGCGTTATAAACGACAACCTTCTCGATAAGATTCACAAGAGTGCACAGTTCAACCAGGGCTTTATGACTACCGAGTTGTTGGCTGCGGCGCTTGTCGATTTGGATATCCACTCGCTCACCGACCACCAGAAGTTGGACGTGGACACATTTGAGTACAACGCCCTCTACGAGAAGCGTTATATGATCGAGGAGATTGAACCTCGCTACCACCTCTCCTACTTCGCCCACATCTTTGCGGGCGGTTACTCGTCGGGCTACTACTTCTACACCTGGGCTGAGGTGTTGGACAAGGATGCCTTTGCGAAGTTCGTGGAGACGGGCGATGTATTCGACCGCCGTTCGGCTCAAGCGCTCCGCACACTCCTCTCGAGTGGTGGCAAGAAGGATGGTATGACTCTCTACCGTGAGTTCCGTGGTGCCGAGCCAAGCCGTGAGCCGCTTCTCAAGGCTCGAGGTCTATGGACTGAACCACAACCAAGCGCTGAGGAGGAGAACTAAACACAAAAAAATTGTAGAAACCATTTAATAAAGTAATTATGAAAAAACTATTGTTTATTATGTCAGCATCAGCACTTTTGGGTGCGTGCGCAGGCAACGATATGCCTGTGGCTCAGTTGCCCGAGATTGACACCAACAACCCTTTGTTGGCGGAGTGGAACACCCCTCACGCAACACCTCCATTCGACAAGATTTCGATTTCGGACTACGAGCCCGCATTCGAGACTGCTATCGCAGTAAGTCGTGCCGAGGTTGAGGCTATCGTGAACAACCCAGCAAAGCCTTCGTTCAACAACACCATCCTCGCACTCGAGAAGCAGGGCGAGTTGCTCGATCGCATCAGCTCGGTATTCTTCAACATCTTGGAGTGTAACACTTCGGACGAGTTGCAGGCTATTGCAATGCGCATTCAGCCTAAATTGACACAGCTCGGTAACGACATCTCTCTCAACCCTGAGTTGTTCAAGCGTGTAAAGGCTGTTAACGAGAATCCGGGTTGGTTCCTCTCGAAGGAGGATAAGAAGCTCCTCGAGAACACCTACAAGAGCTTCGTTCGTAGCGGTGCAAACCTCGCTGACGAGGAGAAGGAGTTGTATCGCCAATACTCTTCGGAGCTCTCGCAGCTCACTTTGAAGTTCGGACAGAACTCATTGGCTTCGAACAACGCCTACCACCTCAATATCACCGACGCAAAGAAGGTTGCCGAGTTGCCAGACTTCGTAAAGGAGGGTATGGCTATGGAGGCTAAGGCTCGTGGCGAGAAGGGTTGGACTGTAACTTTGAAGGCTCCAAGCTACATCCCATTCGTGACCTACTCGTCGCAGCGTGATTTGAAGGAGAAGCTCTACAAGGCTCGTAGCAGCTGCGCTATCGGTGGCGAGTTCGACAACACCGAGAATATCCGCAAGATTACCGAGTTGCGTCTCAAGATTGCTAACTTGCTCGGTTACAACTGCTACGCAGACTACGTTCTCGACAACCGTATGGCCGAGAAGACCGAGACTGTAAAGTCGTTCCTCGCAGAGTTGCTCGAGCAGACTAAGGAGTATGCCGACAAGGACTATCAGACAATCAACGCCTACGCTCAGTCGCTCGGTTTCAAGGGCGATATCCAGCCTTGGGATTGGTCGTACTATAGCGAGAAGTACAAGAACGAGAAGTACGCTATCAGCGACGAGGCCGTAAAGCCTTACCTCGAGCTCGAGAATGTTAAGCAGGCGGTATTTATGCTTGCTAACAAGCTCTACGGCTTGGAGTTCAAGCCAGCTGAGGGCGTTGCAAAGTACCACGAGGATGTTACCGTATATGAGGTTTCGGAGCAGAATGGCGAGCACTTGGCTATCCTCTACCTCGACTTCTTCCCACGTGATTCGAAGCGTGCAGGAGCTTGGATGACCGAGTTCCGTGGCGCAGAGGGCGACATCCGTCCTTTGGTATCGCTTGTGATGAACTTCACAAAGCCTACCGAGACTACCCCATCGCTCATCACTTTCGACGAGTTCACAACTTTCCTTCACGAGTTCGGTCACGCTTGCCACGGTATGTTGGCTAAGGGTAAGCACGGTTCGTTGAACGGCACAAACGTATTCCGTGACTTCGTGGAGTTGCCATCGCAGATTTTGGAGAATTGGGCATACGAGAAGGAGTATCTCGACCTCTGGGCTAAGCACTACCAGACTGGCGAGCCTATGCCTGCTGAGCTCATCGAGAAGATCGTAGCAGCTAAGAACTACCTTGTAGCATACTACAACGTGCGCCAGCTCTCATTCGGTATGCTCGATATGGCATGGC
>JAFYQY010000028.1 GCA_017559685.1 Alistipes sp. | reverse complement strand
TTCGGAGGATGGTCGCTACTCGTCGGATGCTCTGATGCGTTATGCTCTTGGTCGTCGCACGTTGCTCACCTATGAGTGGGAATTTGCCCGCGATATGCGTCTTAAGCCTGCCCAGGACTCGTTGCGTGGTGTGCTCGATAAGCTCGTTCCTCCGAGCTTCAACCTCGAGCCTATTGTTGTGGAACATCGTGAATTTAAGGATTTTGCTAAGGTGAAGATTGGTCGTACAAACTTCTACGACGAGTCAAACCCACTTCCTGAGCTTAAGGTCTATGAGACGGGTACGATTTATCGTCTGCTCCTCGGTACGTTCCGCTCTAAGCAGGCGATGACCCTATTTAAGGGTGTGCAGCCTATGTCTATTGCTCGCGATAAGGATGGTTATTACTGCTACTATGCTGGTGGCTATCGCACCGAGGAGGAGGCTCTCGACGATCTCCAGTTCTTGAAGGATAAGGGTTTCAAGGGCCCTGAGGTGTGCCGATGGACTGATGGCGTGATGACAAACCTCACGGCCGAGAAGGGTAGCTCGTCGAAGAGCTCATCGTCGAGTGCTAAGAGTAGCTCAACACAGTCGAATGTTCAATATATGGTCATCATTCGTGTTACCACACTCGATAGCAAGATGCGTTCTATCATCAGCTCTGCAGCACCTGGCAAGAGTGTGTCGCGTAGTGGTGCTAACTATGTTGTGGGTCTTTTTAAGGATCGTGGCGAGGCAGATACTCTCGTAGTGTCGCTCTCGGATGCCTTCCCTAACATCGAGGTCACAATCACAGAGACCAAGATGGAGTAGTCGAAACGTAAATAATGAAACACACAGATATGAAGCTAAAATTCTACAATCATCTTTTTATGGCCGCTGTTGCCATTCTGATGATTCTCTCGGGATGTAAGAAGGAGGAGACAATGGAGTTTGATGTCCCCTCAGGAAGTGTCCTTATCAAGGTTGGAGGCTACGATTGCCAGGGTACTACCTCTTTTACATCGGACAATGTCTCTGCTGTTACTGTAACCTCTAAGCCTGCAGGTTGGGAGGTTGTCAATGTTGACATCTACGCTAAGACAATCACCGTTCAGTCGCCAACATTCGATGAGATTTACTCTGAGGAGTTGGCTGAGGATGAGAGGGCTGTCGAGAGCGGTAATGTCAACCTCAAGGTCTATACACCATCGGGTAAGAGCAAGTCGGTGGAGATCTATGTTGCTATTGTGCCAAACGAGGTGAGCTATGTAGGTGCCTCTGCCAACTGTTACATTGCAAACGAGCTTAACACACGCTACCTTTTCGATCCATATATAGGTGGTACTAACACAAGTGTTGCGACAAGCTATGTAGAGATCATCTGGCAGACATCGGCTAACCTCATTAAGTATGTCGATATGCAGAAGGGTGATGATGGTAAGATGGTTGCTTGGTTCTATGTCGAGGAGCTCACCGATGAGGATGGCGAGGCTCTTGGTAAGCTCACGCCTGGTAATGCACTCATCGGTGCATATAGCGAGTCGGGCGAGTTGCTCTGGACTTGGCACGTCTGGGTCACAAATAGCAATCCTACTGCTGATGAGAATACCATCACGCTCAATGGCCAAACGCTTATGAATATCAACCTCGGTGCTGACTGTAACTCTGAGGGTGCTGTTGACGACCAGAATGGTGATGATAACATCATCTATCGCTCATACGGTATGTACTACCAGTGGGGTCGTCGCACGCCTCTTGTTGGTCCTAGCACTTGGAATTTTTCTCTGAACCTTAATAGAACGCTCTACAACAATAGTAACCTGTCGTCACTTGCCACGCAGCTTGACTATGTTGACTCTAACGTAGAGACGGGTACTATTAATTGGGCTGAGAGCAATCCGTTGTGGATGATTTGTGGTAGTGC
>JAFYQY010000027.1 GCA_017559685.1 Alistipes sp. | reverse complement strand
ATGAATAACCCAAAATAAGGAGTATAAGATGAATATTAAAACATTTATCGACCGTCCGGTACTCTCGACCGTAATCTCTGTCATCATCGTGATTGGCGGACTTATCGGTTTGGCGTCACTCCCGATCGAGCGATATCCAAACATCGCACCTCCGACAATCTTCGTGTCGGCTTCGTATCCGGGTGCAAGTGCCGAAACATTCCAGAAGAGTGTTGTTGTGCCACTCGAAGAGGCTATCAATGGTGTGGAGAATATGACCTATATGTCTTCCACTTGTAGCAACAACGGTAGTGGTAGCGTCAATGTATACTTCAAGCACGGTACAAGTGCCGATATGGCAGCTGTCAATGTGCAGAACTGTGTATCTCGTGCTACAAAGCAGCTCCCTTCGGAGGCTGTCGAGGCGGGTATTACAGTACGAAAGCGTCAAACCAGCGTCTTGGAGCGTGTGGCTATCTATAGCCCTAACGGCTCGTACGATAGAACCTTTATCGTAAACTATATCAAGATTAACCTCGTACCTGCGATCTCTCGTATCCCAGGCGTAGGTGATGTCGAGGTGCGTGGATCGGACTACTCGATGCGTATCTGGCTCAAGCCTGACGTAATGGCACAGTACAAGCTTATCCCTAAGGATATCGCTACAGCTATCGGCGAGCAGAACCTCGAGTCGGCTGCAGGATCACTCGGAGAGAGCTCTGATCAGACCTTCCAATACTCGATGCGTTACAAGGGTCGTTTGGAGAACATCAGCGAGTTCGAGAATATCGTTATCCGTGCGCTCGACAAGGGTGAGGTGTTGCGCTTGAAGGATGTTGCAACTATCGAGTTGGGTAACCAGTCATACCAATTTATCTGCGAGGTTAATGGCTGCCCTGGTACCGAGTTCGTTATCTACCAGACCCCTGACTCGAATGCAACCGAGGTCATCAAGGGCATCGACGCATTCCTCGAGAAGGCGAAGGAGGATTTCCCTGTCGATTTGGAGATGGAGATTTTGGAGAGCACCAACGACTTCCTCTTTGCTTCGATCTACAACGTAGTTCGTACCTTGTTGGAGGCTATCATCTTGGTAACACTCGTGGTGTTTCTCTTCTTGCGAGACTTCCGCTCGACAATGATTCCACTCATTGCGACTATCGTGTCGATTATCGGAACATTTATGTTCCTCTACCTCTTCGACTTTAGTATCAACCTCCTCACATTGTTTGCGTTGGTACTCTCGATTGGTGTGGTTGTGGATGATGCGATTATCGTGGTTGAGGCGGTGCACGCAAAGTTCGACGCAGGCTACAAGTCAGCTTATAATGCTACCGTAGATGCGATGGGCGGTATTACATCGGCAATCATCACCTGTACCCTCGTATTTATGGCGGTGTTTATCCCAACATCGTTTATGGGTGGCACTTCGGGTGTATTCTACACACAGTTCGGTATCACTATGGCCGTTGCGGTGGGTATCTCGGCGTTGAACGCTTTGACACTCTCGCCAGCATTGTGTGCTATGATGCTCAAGCCGAAGGATGAGAACGGCAACACAAAGAAGATGACCTTTGGTCGTCGTGTAGGTATAGCTCTCGACACTTCGTTCTCAGCCATCACAAGACGCTACTTGCGTGGCGTAACATTCTTCTTGCGTTATCGTTGGATCAGCATCATCTTGCTCTTGGGAGCGATTGGTCTGCTCTACTACTATATGACTACAACCAAGACAGGTTTGGTGCCACGTGAGGATATGGGTACTATCAATATGAAGATTACCACCCCTCCGGGAACTTCGCTCTTGCAGACAAAGCAGATTCTCGACCGCATCGACAACGACATCCTCAAGGATATGGAGGAGGTGCGTGCATATAGTAAGTTGACAGGTTCGGGTGACGCTACAGGTCCTTCGTATGGTAGTTTCAACTTCCGTCTCAAGCATTGGGATGAGCGTAAGGGCGAGGAGCATAGCGTGAGCGCCGTACAGGAGCGCATCAAGCAGTATGCAAATCAGTTTAACGACGGTACCGTTACAACCTCGACCCCTGCGATGATTCCAGGCTTCGGTGCAGCGGGTGGTTTTACCCTCTATCTCCAGGATCGTAAGGGTGGAACTATCGAGGATTTGTACGACGTTACAATGGACTTGATTAACGGCTTGAAGGAGCGCCCTGAGATTGGTTCGATATACACCGCATTTAAGCCTAACTTCCCACAGTATCAGATTAGCATCGATGCTACGAAGTGTAAGCGTGCGGGCACCTCGACAAAGGAGGTTTTGACCGTATTGAACGGTTACTATGGCGGTACAATGTCTACCCGATTCAACAAGTTTACCAAGCTCTATCAGGTACGTATTCAGGCGCACCCTAAGTATCGTGACGACAAGCACACCTTGAACAACATCTTCATCCGCATCGGCGACGAGATGGCTCCAATCAGCCAATTCGTAACCCTCGAGAAGATTTATGCACCTGAGCGTATGCAGCGATTCAATATGTTCCCTGCTATCAGTGTTTCAGGACGTGCAGCCGAGGGTCGTTCTTCGGGTGAGGCGTTAAAGGCGGTAGCAGAGGTTGCAAAAGAGGTATTGCCAGTGGGTTATGGCTACGACTATGCGGGTATTGCTCGTGAGGAGGAGTCAAGTAGCAACAATACAGTTATCATCTTCGCAATCTGTATCTTGCTCATCTACCTCATCTTGGCAGGTCTCTACGAGAGCTACCTCGTTCCGTTGGCTGTGATTCTCTCGGTTCCATTCGGATTGATGGGCTCGTTCCTCTTTGCACAGATGATGGATGTCGAGAATAACATCTACTTGCAGACCGGTCTTATTATGCTTATCGGTTTGTTGTCGAAGACTGCAATCCTCATCACCGAGTTCGCAGGTGAGAAGCGTGCGCAGGGTATGTCGCTTGCGATGGCTACCTACGCAGCAACCAAGGAGCGTTTCCGTCCTATCCTTATGACCGTTCTCACGATGGTTATCGGTATGATTCCGTTGATGTTCTCTACAGGTGTAGGTGCTAACGGTAACACCACCATCGGTTCGGGTGTCGTAGGAGGTATGGTTATCGGAACTTTGGCTCTCTTGTTCGTATTGCCGGCACTCTTTATTATGTTCCAGTGGTTGCAAGAGAAGATTCGACCAGTTAAGACTGTTGAAACAACTAACACAAACGAGGAGGAGAAGGAGTAATGAAAAAGATAGTTTTGATATTGGGCGTTGTGGCAATGCTCACAAGCTGCTCAATCTACAAGAAATATAGTCGTCCCGAGGAGATTAAGACCGACAATCTCTATGGCAACATCGAGAAGAAGGACAACACCACCTCTATGGCGGATATCTCGTGGCGAGAGTTCTTCACCGACAAGCACCTTCAGGGCTATATCGAGCAGGGTTTGAAGAACAACATCGATATGCAGTTGACTGCCGAGCGTATTCACCAGGCAGAGTTGGCGTTGCAGTCGGCAAAGTTGGCTTTCATCCCATCGTTCAGCCTTGAGCCTTCGGTTGGTACAGGCTTGGGCGAAAAGTTCAGCTATGCTGTACCTGTAAAGGCGAGCTGGGAGATTGATATTATGGCTCGCAACATCAACGCTAAGCGCAAGGCTCAGGCGACTTTGGAGTACAACAAGCTCTATCGCCACAGCGTGCAGACTGCGTTGGTAGCAGCTATTGCCAACAACTACTACACCTTGTTGATGCTCGATATGCAGATTCGTATTTCACGTGCAACATCGGCATCGTGGAAGGAGAATGTCCGCACAATGAAGGCGATGAAGGAGGCTGGTATGACCAACGAGGCCTCTATCTCTCGTACCGAGGCAAACAGCTGTTCGGTAGACGCTTCGATTCACGACTTGGAGTACAGCTTGACAAAGGCTCTCAACTCGTTTGCACTCTTGTTGGGTGTAACACCGCAGGACTTCCCTCGTGGTGAGTTGAACGGCGTAGACTTCAAGCAGGAGTTGTTCATTGGCGTTCCTGCGCAGTTGCTCTCTCGCCGTCCTGATGTAAAGCAGGCTGAGTATGAGTTGCAGCTCGCATTCTACAACACAAATATCGCACACGCCGAGCTTTACCCTTCGCTCAAGCTCACAGGCAATATGGGCATCGAGGGTGGTCCGTTAGCGGTTGCGCTCTCGATTGCAGGCAAGCTCACACAGCCGATCTTCAATGCCGGTGCCAACCGAGCAAACTACAAGATTGCGCAGTCGAAGCAGCGTGAGGCGTTGTTGAACTTTGAGCACAAGTTGTTGGAGGCAGGTAGCGAGGTAAATACCGCTTTAGCTCAGTGCAACTCGGCTCGTAGCAAGACCAACTTGCGTATTCGCCAGATCGAGACTTTGGAGAGCTCGGTAAACAGCACACGACAGCTTATGAGTCACGCTGAAGCCACCTACTTGGAGGTGTTGACCGCACAGCAGGCTTTGCTTTCGGCTCGCCTGCAGCAGGTTTCTGACCGTCTCGAGGGTATTCAGGGTGTCATCAACCTCTACCGTGCTTTGGGTGGTGGCGTAGACACATCGTTCGACCTCCCTGCCGAGAAGAACCCAATCTTCAAGTGCAACAAGAAGGCGAAGAAAGAGAATAAATAACTTAAAGAAAGGATTTCAAAGTGAGCAAAACCCTATCGTTGGGTAGTGATAATATCGGTAAGTTGCTCTTCAACTACGCAACACCGGCGATTATAGCGATGGCTTCGTCATCGCTATATCACCTTATTGATAGTGCCTTCGTGGGACACGGTGTTGGCGGTGCAGCAATTGCAGGTATGGCTATCACGATGCCGATTATGAATATCGGTGCAGCCTTCGGGGCAATGGTAGGCGTGGGCGCAGGTGCCCGCATATCGTTGCGTCTCGGCGAGGGTAATAAGGCGGCAGCCGAGAAGACTCTCTGCAATGCCGTGATACTCAACATCATTATCGGCTTTGCGATAATGGCCTTTATGCTCACATTCCTCGACGAGATTTTGATGCTCTTTAGCGGAGGTAAAGCCTCGGCCGAGACGTTGGCCTACGCTAAGGACTTTATGCAGATTATCCTCTTGGGCAATGTCACGATGCACCTCTACCTCGGTATGAACGATATGATTCGTGCATCGGGCAACCCACGCAAGTCGATGGCGATAATGCTTACCTCGGTGGCGGTAAACCTTGCTCTCAACCCACTCTTCATCTTTGTCTTCGAGTGGGGCATTCGAGGCTCTGCCGCAGCGACAATTATCGCTCAGTTTGTATCGTTCCTGATTGCTCTGTCGCACTTCTGCTCGAAGAGGTCGTTCCTCCACTTTAAGCGTGAGGCGTTCCACTTCGACTGGAAGATTGTGGGCAACATCCTCTCGATTGGCTTGGCGCCATTCTTGATGAATATCTGCGCCTCGGTAGTCGTGGCATTCGTAAATACCGCTATGCTGAAGTATGGAGGTGCCGATTTGTATGTGAGCGCATACGGTATCGTCAACCGCATCGCCCTGCTCTTTATTATGGTGGTTATGGGTCTGAATCAGGGTATGCAACCTATCGTGGGCTATAACTACGGAGCGAAGAACTATGCCCGTGTTCGCAAGGTGGTATATATGACAATCTGTTGCGGTGTGGCATTCGCTACACTCGGCTTTATCTTGGGCGAGACCATCCCCGACGTTATTGCTCGTGCCTTTGTCGATTCGGAGAATGGCAGCGATAGTCTCATCGTGGAGGCTGCAACGCAGGGCTTACGCATTGTGTTGGCAGTATTCCCATTGGTGGGCTTCCAGGTCGTTGTGGGCGGTTTCTTCCAATATATCGGCAAGGCTCCTCTTGCCATCTTCATCTCACTGACACGACAGCTACTCTTCTTGTTACCGCTGTTGTGGTTCCTACCTCGAGAGTTCGGCGCTCACGGAGTGTGGATCTCGATGCCTATCGCCGACTCGGCGTCGATTATTCTTGCGCTGATACTCTTCATCTGGCAGATACGCAAGATTAAGCGTATGGAGCTGTCGCTTAAACGATAGAGAGCAAGGGCGTTGAGGGAAAAACCTACACTCTTCAATCTTATTAGAAAATTGCTTTTAGGCGGATAGCTGCAAGGCAAACCCTTCACTTAAAAACGGGTGCTATAAACATCCATTCGAAAATCATCTTTAAGGAGGTAGTTGCAAGGCACACAAAAAATCGGATGCGCAGCATACTAAGCGTATGTGAGCAGTCCGATTATTGCAGTGTAACGAAGCAAATGCCCCTTAAAGTGGTTTTACAACGATTTTTTTGCTCTCTTAGCCATAGCCGAAGCAAACACAAAATCATTCAACTCCTTATTGTCGGCTTGGAGAATATCATCTTTTGAACCTTCCCACCACTTCTTACCTTGATGGATATAGACGATTTTGTCGCCAATCTCCATTACGGAGTTCATATCGTGGGTGTTGATGATTGTGGTGATATTATACTCGACGGTGATATCACGAATAAGGTTATCGATAACGATAGAGGTCTGCGGGTCGAGGCCTGAGTTCGGCTCGTCGCAGAAGAGGTATTTAGGGTTGAGCACTATCGCACGGGCAATAGCGGCACGCTTAATCATACCACCCGAGAGTTCTGACGGATAGAGGTGACCTGCGTGAGAGAGCTCAACACGTGCAAGACACTCCTTAACTCGCTTATCCTTCTCGGCAGAGGTCTGCTCGGTAAACATATCGAGTGGGAGTCGCACATTCTCGTAGACTGTAGAGGAGTCGAGCAACGCTCCACCCTGGAAAATCATACCGAGCTCACGACGTACCTCCTTGCGCTGGACAAACGAGAGGGCGGTGTAGTTCTTATCATCGTAGAAGATACTGCCGCTATCGGGCTCGTGGAGTCCGACCAAAGTCTTGAGAAGGACAGTCTTACCCGAGCCACTTCGACCGATGATAAGGTTAGTCTTTCCCGACTCGAACTCGACCGAGATATCGTCCAAGATGGTGCGACCATCAAAGGACTTGAATATATTTTCGCATTTAATCATCGTTTCGTCTCTTTAGGTAAGCATCAATTGTGTTAAGATAAGGTTGAAGATCATAATGGTAATCGAGCTTGTAACAACAGCACGTGTCGAAGCACGACCAACCTCCAACGAATTGCCCTTTGGCGAGTAGCCATAGAAGGCTGAAATCGAGGTTATGATAAAGGCAAATACTGCCATCTTAATCAACGAATAGGTAATCTCGAATGGGATGAAGTAGTAGTGCAGACCCTCGACATACTCCGACGGAAGCACAATGCCTGTAAATACGGCGATGATGTAGCCACCGACCGTACCGACCATCATACTAAACAAGGCCAAGAGTGGGAAGAACAACACCGCAGCCACAACCTTTGGAAGGATGAGGTACGAAGCCGAGTTCACACCCATAATCTCCAAGGCGTCGATCTGCTCGGTGATACGCATAGTACCAATCTCCGAGGCGATATTCGAGCCGACCTTACCGGCAAGGATAATTGCGATGACGGTAGAGGAGAACTCCAAGAACATCGTCTCACGGGTAGCGTAGCCAATCATAAACTTAGGGATGAATGGCGACTCTAAAGTGATACCCATCTGCAAGGCGATTACCGCACCGATAAATATCGAGATGATAGCCACGAGCGGTATCGAGTTGATACCGAGAGCGTCGATCTCGACCAATATGCGACGATAGTAGATACCTGTCTTCTCAGGGCGAGCAAACACCTTGCCCATAAGTTGAATATATCGGCCTATCGCACCGAAAAAGTTCGCTAAAATTTTCATATATACTGCTTCATACCAACCCCTACCCTCTCGGGTTGGTTGGTCTATTTGGTTTTCTTCTCTTTTATCTCCTTAAAGTCGACATACTCGCCAACATCGTCATTCACTCGTTGTTCGGTATGCTCGGTGCGAACAATAGTAACATTGCCCGCCTTAGTCTTTGTTCTCTTTTGTTGCGCCTCCGCACCATTCTGGCCATTCTGAAATGTGCGACGCACCTTCCATATAGCCATCTGAAAGCGAAGAACTCCTATCGCAATGGGGATGATGAGTATCAGCGTCCACGGCCAAGAGACTGCCACAACCGCCAACAGAACTATCATCAGGAGGTTACGCCTGATAAAACCCCACAATTCACTCCAATACATCTGTTTCTATTCTCTTAATATCAACGGCAAAGATAGGTAAAAAATCTCAAAACAGAGTACCGAAGGGCAAAAGTGACCATTAAAAGTGCAAATATGCACTATTTTGCCAAGCTCATCACATCAACACAGATATGGTCGTTCTCGCCATACCAAGTGTTGAGCAGAGTTACGTTGTTATCCTTCGACTTACTCTCGACAAAGATAATCGACGAGTGAGCACCCAACTCCTCGGTGCGCTGTCCCTCACGTGCGAGCAACCACTTTACCGAACTGTTGTTGGTGATGATATACTGCTTGCGACCCTTTGCGTTGTCGGCGATGCGACGCACCGAAACCGACGCCTCGAAGAACTTCTTCAACAACTCCTCGCCACCTACGAGTGTTCCAAACGAGTAGGCCAAAGTGCGGTGCGCCTCGATAGCCTCACGCAACGACGCCAACGACCTATCCTTCGCAAAGATGAGGGTCATATTGCGGAACTCGTCGCCATAACGCTCGGCGATAGGATAGTGGACATCGGTATTTGACGAGATGAAGAAGTTGTACTTCTTGGCACGAGTGATAGCCTTAGGATAGAACTCCAAGCCATTTACCACCTCGATACCGTCAATCAAACCCTCGTTGTAAGCCTCCTTCTCGAACTTTGTGATCGCCATATCGGTGCGAGTCCAACCTGGGTGGTTGTGCTGGACGAGTGCACCCTGAGCCTTTGCGTTGCGCAACGACTGCATTGCATCGGGGTCGTAGATAGTGTTGTTATCCGATGTAAAGAGCGCATTGAAGTGGCTGTAGTAACCGCCAGGCTTACGAGTTACCTCGATACCTGGGATGATTGTTATATCGAAGTCGGCAGCGACCTTCTTCGCCAACTCTACGGGGTAGTTCAAGTCGACCATAATCTCGCCCTTGGCAGGCTCGCCCTTCGAGACAAACGAGTAGGCCTTCGCCTTTGTACCCTTTGGAGTGTAGTTTTTGAGGTAGTCCACCATCATCTTCTCGTGCTTACGATACTCGAGGTGCTCGGTTACAGCCATAACATCCAAACCATTCTGCCAAGCCTCACGCAGACGAGCCTCCATCGAGAGGTGTCCGTCCGAGAAGATTGTGTGGGTGTGAAGGTCGGCCTTGTAGGCGGTATAACCATCGACACTTGGCGCAGTAAACTCCTTGCGCTGCGAGTTGCGAGGTTGACGGATATGTAGCATATCCTTATTTACTGCATCCTGATAGTATTGTGCCGACACCGACATCGCCACAAGCAGGCTCATAATAGTTAAAAGTGTTCTCTTCATAGTTTTTATCTGGTTTTATTATTTCTCATACTTTACAGAAAGTTTGTACGGCACGCCATTGAGCACGTTCTTGCGACCTGTGTAGTAGGTGCCATACTTGCCTCGCAATGCGGTAACAGCCGTCTCACAGTGCACCGACACATACCACTTGCCCGCTTTTGGTCGCTCCAACACGAGATTCTTCTTGCAACCTCGAGAGACAACCTTATGCAGGGTGTTGTCGTGGAAGGCGAAGTCTCCTCGCTTAGCGCACAAGGTCAAGTCGAACTTCTTCGCATCCTCGTATCCGTCGAGCGACACCACTGCACGCTTGCAACCTCGAGGTACATCGATAACGAAGTGGTGATACTGCTTATCGCCAATACGGGTAAATTTAGGATCTTCATCCTCGGTGCGTTTGTTCATCTCACGCCACTCGTCGGCCTTCAACTCGCCCTTCAACTGCGGTTTGGCGTTGCCATCCATAGCATAGAGCAACATCGACGACATAAACTCGAGTCGTTCGCCTTCGGCAACACCCTCGGGGTGCGAGCCACACATCACAACACGACCACTCTTCTCGTCATCCTTGTATGCCCAAACGCTCACTCTACCGTCAATCTTTACATCGGCCGAATCCTTGTGTTTGTAATATGCCAACGGCTCGGTACCCTTCGGCATCTTGCCGTTCTTGTCGCCGTACGCCGAACAACCGCCATTGTGATAGACCTGAGCAACCTCTCTGTCGCCACCAAAGTCGAAGTAGCGCAACAGTGGGCTCTTCTTGTCCAATTGCATCGTTGTGCGAGCCTTTCTCAATTTGGTAGGCTTGGCATAGCCTGGCCACAGAGCAAGGTACGACTTAGAGTTCTTTATCGAGCCGTTATCTCGGCGTGAACCACACGTTGCCATATATGCGCCTGCACAAGTACCCACGTATGAGCCTCCGCTAGCGATATACTCTCGCAGCAACTCTCTTCCTCGTGCGGTCAGCGAGCGAGCGTGAGAGCCCGATTTGCCACCATTAACATAGATTACTCGGTATCGAGGTGCACCGTCGGGATAGAGCAACCATCCGTTGGTATCCTCCTCGCTACCGCAGAAGATATTCGTCTGTAGAAGCGTATCCTTCTGTGTCATCTTTTCGGTTTTTGCCGATGCAAAGTAGTCTATCGACAACCCCAAAAAGCGTGTTGCAGGTAGGTAGTGGCGTGATGTAAGCGCAACACCGCCATCCATAAAAACATCCTTGAAGTAGCCACGACTACGAGAAAGCACCTCTTGTCGATTCTGCTCCTTAGAGCGAGCAATCGCATTGACAGGGTTGAAAGCCCCCATCAATGCGACAACACATAATAGCATTAGAAGACGTTTCATAATGCTCCCGTATTTAGCAATTATTTACCCAACAACTTCTTTACTTCGTTGTATACTGTTTCGCCATTGTAACCAAACTTCTCGTTGAGCACCTTGAATGGAGCCGAGTGACCAAAGTGGTTAAGACCGTGGATGTGGTCGAGCGAGCCAACCAAGCCGAGCAATGTCACCGACAAGCCCGAAGTCATACCGTAGCGCAAAACACCCTGTGGCAATACGCTATCCTGATAAGACTTTGGCTGATCACGGAACAAGCCCTCACTCGGTGCGCTAACTACACGCACTGCAACACCCTCCTGCAAGAGTAACTCAGCGCCCTCAACCAAAGTTGAAACATCCGAGCCCGAACCAACCATTACAACCTCAGGGTTAGCCGAGTCGAGAACGGTATAAGCACCCTTATAAGCCTGCATAGCCTCGTCGATACGAGCTGTGTGGCTTGGCAACGACTTCACATCCTGACGAGTGAAGATCAAGCCTACAGGGCGATGCTCCTCGAGAGCAATCTTCCACGCTGCAACAGCCTCCTCAGCATCTGCTGGGCGGAGTACAACCATCGAGCGCTCTCCCTTGTGGTTGTGGAGGTGCTCCATAAGACGAATCTGAGCCTCCTGCTCGATTGGCTGGTGAGTAGGTCCATCCTCGCCCACACGGAACGAGTCGTGCGACCATACATATATTACGTGCAACTGCATCAATGCCGACATACGAATTACAGGCTTCATATAGTCAGAGAATACGAAGAATGTACCGCACGCTGGGATGATACCGCCATGGAGAGCCATACCATTCATTACGCAAGCCATAGTAAACTCCGAAACTCCCGCCTGGAAGAACTTACCCGAGAAGTCGCCACGCTTGAAGGCGTGAGTCTTCTTCAAGAAGCCGTCAGTCTTATCCGAGTTACTCAAGTCGGCCGATGCAACGACCATATTCTCGATCTGCTCGGCATATACGCCCAATACTGCAGCCGATGCAGCACGGGTTGGCGATCCCGACTTGATAGCGATTGAACGATAGTCGATATCTGGCAACTTGCCCGAGAGGAAGCCGTCGAGCTTGATAGCCAAAGCAGGGTTGGCGTGGCGCCACTCCTCCTCGATCTTCTTGCGCTCAACCATCTCCTCACGCAAAGCGTTAGCACGTGCAGCATAGATCTCTGCCACCTCAGGGAAAATCTGGAACGGATTCTCAACATCGCCACCGAGATTCTTGATTGTAGCCTCGATGCTTGCACCTGCAGCAGTTACAGGCTGTCCGTGAGTCGAAACCTTATCCTCGAACGACTCGCCCTCAGCGGTGCGCAAGCCCTTACCCATAACAGTGTGACCAACGATGAGTGTTGGCTTCTCGGTCGAAACGTTAGCTACGGTCAAAGCCTCACGAATCTGATCGATGTTGTGGCCGTCGATATCCAAAACCTGCCAGCCCCAAGCACGATACTTCATTGCGATATCCTCGTTGTCCACCTCGTCAACCTTAGTCGAGAGCTGAACATTGTTCGCATCGTAATACATAATGATGTTCGACAAGCCGAGCTCACCTGCAATACGACCTACGCCCTGCGAAACCTCCTCCTGAACGGCACCGTCAGAGATGTAGATGTAGGTCTTGTGAGCCTGCCACTCGCCAAAACGAGCAACCATAAAGCGCTCTGCGATAGCAGCACCGAGACCCATAGCGTGTCCCTGACCGAGTGGGCCCGAAGTGTTCTCTACGCCTCGCAAGAAGTCAACCTCGGGGTGACCAGGTGTAATGCTACCCCACTGGCGGAACTGCTGGAGATCCTCCATCGAGTAGTGACCTGCCAACGCCAACACCGAGTAGAGCATTGGAGACATATGGCCTGGATCGAGGAAGAATCTATCACGGAAAGGATAGAGCATATTATCTGGATCGTAGCGCAAGAACTCTGCGAACAAAACATTCACAAAATCTGCTCCACCCATAGCACCACCAGGGTGACCCGACTTTGCCTTCTCTACCATAGACGCTGCAAGAATACGGATATTATCCGCTGCTCTCATCAAATTTGAATTAGTTGCCATAGCTATATTTGTATTTACGTTTATTTTCCTAACCACAAATTTAAGAAAAATATTTCAATTTTTCCGCCATTTTCGAGATTTTTCTTCGAAAATTTATCGGCAACAGAACAAAAAAAAAAGCCGAGCGATGCTCGGCCTTCTATCTAAAACATAAAACGATTACTTCGCCTGATGTAGTTTTGTCATTGGCGCAAAACTAATCTTCTCCTCGGCGTAGTCACGAGTAATCGAAATCTTCTTCTCATCCGACGATGGAGCCTCGTACATCAACTCCTTCATCACCGCCTCGCAGATTGAGCGCAAACCTCGTGCTCCGAGCTTAAACTCCACAGCCTTATCTACGATATAGTCCAACGCCTCGTCGGTAAACTCCAACTCCACGCCATCCATCTTCAACATCGCCTTATATTGGCTTACGATAGCATTCTTAGGCTCGGTGAGAATATTGCGCAACGCCTCACGAGAGAGTGGCTCGAGATGAGTGAGCACAGGAAGACGACCTACCAACTCAGGAATAAGTCCGAACGAGCGGATATCCTGCGGTTGCACATACTTCAACAAGTTCTCACGGTCGATACTGTCGGTATCTACTCGACCATAACCCATAGCTCGGGTATTCAAACGCTGTGCGATACGCTTCTCGATACCGTCGAACGCACCTCCGCAGATAAAGAGAATATTCTTGGTATTTACCTGCACGAACGCCTGCTCGGGGTGCTTACGACCGCCCTGTGGCGGAACATTCACTACGGTACCCTCCAAAATCTTGAGGAGAGCCTGCTGAACACCCTCGCCCGAGACATCACGAGTGATGCTTGGGTTGTCGCCCTTGCGAGCAATCTTATCGATTTCATCGATAAACACGATACCACGCTCTGCAGCCTTTGTGTCGTAGTCTGCCGCCTGCAACAAGCGTGAAAGGATACTCTCGACATCCTCGCCCACGTATCCTGCCTGTGTCAAAACCGTAGCATCGACAATCGTAAATGGCACCTTCATCAATCGTGCAATAGTGCGAGCAATCAAGGTCTTACCCGTTCCCGTAGGGCCTACGAGCACAATATTCGACTTATCCAACTCGACCTCGCACTCCTTGTGCGCCACCGAGAGTCGCTTGTAGTGGTTGTAGACAGCCACAGCAATCGAACGCTTCGCCTCGTCCTGACCGATAATATAGTTATCGAGAAACGCCTTTATCTCCTTTGGCTTCGGAACGTCGTTCATCGACACTGCCGACTTCTCCTTCTTGGTTGCCAACGACAAGCCCGCCTCCGAGAGCGACTTATGACCAACCTCGATGCAGGCACCGCAGATATTTGCACCATCCACGCCCTGGAACATTATATCGACCTCGTTGCGACGACGACCGCAGAACGAACAGCAATCTTCACGGCGTTGACCGCCCTTATTTCCTCCCTTTTGAGCCATAATTATTTCGTATGTTTTGTGAGGACACCATCAATCAAACCGTACTCCTTAGCCTCGGCAGCCGAGAGCCAATAGTCACGGTCGGCATCACGCTCAATATCGGCAATGCTCTTGCCCGAGTGCGACGAGAGAATCTCGTACAACTCGTGCTTAATACGAGCAATCTCACGAGCCGTAATCTCGATATCCGACGCCTGTCCCTGAACGCCTCCGAGTGGCTGATGAATCATTACTCGAGAGTGTGGCAAAGCCAAACGCTTGCCCGCAGCACCCGCAGTCAAAAGCACCGCACCCATCGATGCCGCCATACCTGTACAGATGGTTGCTACGTCGCAATTTACCAACTGCATAGTATCGTAGATACCGAGACCTGCCGACACGCTACCACCTGGGGTGTTGATATAGATTTGGATATCCTTCGATGGATCAACCGACTCCAAGAAGAGCAACTGCGCCTGGATAATGTTAGCCACATCGTCGTTCACAGGTGCGCCCAAGAAGAGGATGCGCTCCATCATCAAGCGGCTGAATACGTCGAGCTGTGTTACGTTCAACTGACGCTCCTCCAAAATCATAGGGTTGATATAGGCCGACTGAATCGCCTTGTAGTCGTGGAGACGCAACGACGAGATACCACAATGGCCCATTGCAAACTTTTCGAACTCTTTCATAATCGTATTTTTTACAATTCGACTTAACGAAGATTAAAAACTCTGCAAGTCTGATACCAACTTGCAGAGTCATTTTTTATTACAAGGTGTAACCACCTGAAAGTTGTATAAAAGGCGGGATTTCAAGGTTTGCGAAACTTTTTAATGCGGAGTATACTCGGCGTATATGAGCTATTAAAAAGTAAGCGTAGCGCAGAAATCGCCCTTTTAGACGTTTTTTTACAAGTTCTTAGCGAGCTCTGCGAAGTCCTCTGCCGAGATAGCCTTCTCAGTAACCTTCACCTTCGAGCTAACCGACTCAACAACCTTCTGCTCGTAGAGCT
>JAFYQY010000026.1 GCA_017559685.1 Alistipes sp. | reverse complement strand
TCCATATGGAGCAAGCCCAAGAAACCGCAACGGAAACCGAAACCGAGAGCCAACGAGCTCTCAGGCTCGAATGTGAGCGAAGCGTCGTTGAGTTGCAACTTCTCGAGTGAAGCGCGCAAATCCTCGTATTGGTCAGCCTCAACAGGGTAGACACCCGCAAAGACCATCGGCTTAACATCCTCGAAGCCTGCGATAGCCTCGCTACAAGGGTTCGATACCGAAGTGATGGTATCGCCCACCTTCACATCCTTCGAGTTCTTGATACCCGAGCAGATATATCCTACGTCGCCCGCCTTAATCTCCTTGCAAGGCTGCATCTTCAACTTCAAAACACCAACCTCGTCGGCGTCGTACTCCTCGCCCGTATTGAAGAACTTAACGTGTTCACCCTTGCGAATTGTGCCGTTGAATACACGGAAGTATGCGATGATACCACGGAAAGGGTTGAACACCGAGTCGAAAATCAACGCCTGCAACGGAGCATTCTCGTCGCCCTTAGGAGCAGGAACACGATTTACAATCGCCTCCAACACGCCCTCGATACCCTCGCCGGTCTTACCCGAAGCGCAGAGGATATCGTCGTGGTCGCAACCGAGCAAATCGACAATCTGATCCTTCACCTCGTCGATCATCGCCGACGGCATATCGATTTTGTTCAATACTGGGATAATCTCCAAGTCGTTACCGAATGCGAGATAGAGGTTCGAGATGGTCTGCGCCTGGATACCCTGTGTAGCATCAACTATGAGCAGAGCACCCTCGCACGATGCGATAGCACGTGATACCTCGTACGAGAAGTCGACGTGTCCCGGGGTGTCGATAAGGTTGAGCGTATACTGCTCGCCATCCTTCGCCACGTAGTTCATCTGAATGGCGTGCGACTTGATTGTGATACCCTTCTCACGCTCGAGATCCATATCGTCGAGCACCTGCGACTGCATCTCTCGCTGGTTCAAAGTGTTTGTAGCCTCCAACAAACGATCGGCCAAAGTAGACTTACCGTGGTCGATATGGGCTATAATGCAAAAATTTCTAATCTTCTTCATAATCGTGACAAAGATAGTAAAACAAACTGAAAGCGGAAAACGGAAAGCGGAAAACTTTTTAAGTTTTTCGATTTTCGTTTGGAGTGGAAAACCGGACCGCTGCGATTAAGTCGAGCGCAGAGCGTGCTCGCACACTCTGCCAAGACGGAGCAGTGAAGCCCGAAGGGCAACCGACGCCAATCCGAGCGCAGAGTGCGCTTGCACACTATGCCGAGGTGCGAAGAAGGAAAAGCCTGCGTAGCAGGATTAAAACGGAAAACTTTTAATTAGTAAATTAAAAATCAAGAATTGATAGTGGTTTTGTGGCAAAAATCCTACCCGATATTGTTTTTTTAGCAACTTATTCTTAACTTTGTCATTGAGAAAATTACAATTTCAAACATTTTTACACTATGAAACGACTTGTAATAGCAGCCACCATTTTGGCAATTGTACTGCCAGCGTGCAAGAAGGAAACACCCACTTGTATTCACTCGTGGGACGAGGGCTTATGTAGCATCTGCGGTGAGGAGTGTCAGCACTCGTGGAACGAGGGCTTATGTAGCATCTGTAGCGAAGAGTGTCATCACTCGTGGAACGAGGGTGTGTGTTCAATATGCGGCGAGGAGTGTGTTAAGTACGACGAAGCGACCAACACCTACTATGCTGCAACAACGAGGGATTTGCGAAATTGGTACAGTGCAGTACAAAAGGATTACTCCACAAACCTCACCATCACAAGAGATATTGTTTATAAAGATGGAGAGGGGGAGGGATTTGATTGGTCCTCAGTAAGAGTAGAAGGCCTGGTAGAGGGCAACGGCTACACAATCAAAGGGTGGAGAGGCAAGCATTTCATCCTTGACATACAAAATGGCGGCACGGTACAAAATCTCAACTTTGAAGATGCCAATGTATCAATGGGCGACAACTTTTTTGGTGCTATTATAGCCAGAGTGGATGCCGAATCGAGATTAACAAATTGCCGTGTTTCGGGATCTTTATCGACCAACTCAACAGAGGCAGGAATCGTTGGTTACAATGAGGGATATATAGCAAACTGCGTAAACGAGGCTACTATTTACGCAAATAGTTATGGTGTCGGTGGCATTGTTGGAGTCAACCACTCCACCGGCGTAATCGTAGCTTGTCTAAACCTCTCAACCTCGGTGTCGGGAGGTAGCAATGTAGGCTCAATAGCAGGACAAAATTTCGGCAATATTTATGGTTGCTTGGGCGTAATAAGCACAAATGGCGAAGGTGCAGTAAAGGCGACCAATGTAACAGGTTACGATGCACCAAATGCAAAGACTGAAGGTTGCGTAGTGGTGAATAGTATGGCAGAGGTTACGGCAGAGCATATCGCTACAATGAATGAAGCTATCGCATCTCTTGGACACAGCTCCCGCTGGGTCGCAGGCGAGAATGGCGGAGCCCCAACAATCACCTCAGCCGAGTAACGAACAACGCATATAAAAAAGTGTGCCCGAATTAACGAGCACACTTTTTTTTTGTTTTGCATCATCTACAACGCTATTTCCTTAACAATCTTCTCGGTTGCTCCTCGATGCTTGCCTACATAGACCTTGCCCAAAGCCGAGAGTCGAGCGAGATAGTCGGCATCGGACTTCAACTCGTCAAACCACGCCTTGAGTTCGTTTTCATCGGTTACCGAGCGACCAACACCAAGCTCTATCAAATCGCAAGCCTCATTAAACTTGCGGTACTTTGTACCGAAGGCTACGGGCAAACCATACACCACCGCCTCCAAAGTGTTGTGGATACCTGCACCAAAGCCACCGCCGATATACGCCCACTCGGCCGAGCCATATACTCGGGAGAGCAAGCCCATAGTGTCGAGCACAAGCACCTGCTTCTCATCAAATTTATCTGCCGAGAGTTGAGTGTAGCGCACTGCTCCACCCTTCGTCTCGTTCAGTATGCGCTCGATACGAGTCTCATCCATCTCGTGCGGAGCAATCACAAATTTTATATCGAGGTTTTCGTTTATCAGCGGTAGGAGAATATCCTCGTCAGGCCCCCAGGTCGAACCAGCAACAAAGAGGCGTTTATTGCCCTTAAACTGCTCTACAACATCAACTCTCTCGGCGCTCTCGGCAATAGCCGACACTCTATCGAAGCGAGTATCGCCAGCCACCACAATATTGGTTACGCCGATACTCTCCAACAGTTCTTTTGAGCGCTCGTCTTGAACAAACATCGTCTCGAACGTATGCAACGCCCTGCGCCACCAGAAGCCGAATGGGTTGAAGAATATCGAGCCCCTGCGGAATATTGCCGAGGCTATGAAGGTGCGAATCTTGCGCTTGCGCAACTCTGCCAACATATTGAGCCAAAACTCATACTTGACAAAGATCACCACCTCGGGGTTTACGATATCGAGAAATTTGCGAACATTGCGCTTCGTATCGGCAGGGATGTAGAATACGTAGTCGGCATTTTTATAGTTCTTGCGCACCTCGTAGCCCGAAGGCGAGAAGAAGGTCAATAAAACTTTGTAGTCGGGATATTTCTCCTTCACATAATCCACGATAGGTCGTCCCTGCTCGAAGTCGCCCAGCGATGCCACGTGTATCCAGACGATACGCTCCCCTGTGGGCATCGAACTGCGCATACGCTCGAACATACCCTTGCGACCACTGCGCCACAGCTTCGCCTTCTTATTGAAGAGCGACGCCACGCCTACAAGTGCCGCATAGGCTATCATACAAAAGTTATAAAACCACATCATATCTACCAACCATATTGGAGCGCATCCTCCACAAAGCGCAACGACTCCACCCTATCGCCCACGATATCTATCGCTATAAGCGAGAAGCGAGGCTCGAGCATCGAGTGGTGCTGTGCCATATATGCCGAAGCGGCACGGCGCATCGCTCGCATCTTCTGCTCGGTAATAGCCTCCTCGGGAGCTGTCATCGAGCTATATTTTCGTGTCTTGACCTCCACAAAGTGTAGTTCGTCGTAGCGTGTAGCGATAATATCGACCTCGCTCCTACCCACACGGTAGTTGCGCTCAACAATCATAAAACCGTTTTGGCGGAGGTAATCTACCGCCGCCTGCTCACCTATCGCACCACGAATCTGCTTTTCGGTCATCATTTTTTTAGCTTTTAGCTATTGGCCATTAGCTCTATCTTTTCGACTTATTTACACAACTCTGTCTTGATTAGAATTAGGCTATTTTTGCGCCAGGCAAGGCATCGAGAGCGCAGCATAGTAGGCCTATGCGAGCATCACGTTGTCCGCCGATAGGTGCAAAAAGAGTCAATTATAACAAGAAAGATAAGTCGTCGCCAGCATTTACTTCGTAAGCTGCAACACCCTTCTTAAAAATTCGCATTGGGCGAGAGCCAATAAGCTCCAACTTACCATCTACATAGCGCAACATACAACCCTCACGCAAGCCTACAACATAGCGACGTGGGTTTGCCTCGATATACTCCTCAATACGCTGCTCACGAGTCTCACCTGCGTGGCCCTCAGGGTTTGCATCGAGGTAATGAGGATTAATCTGAAACTTAACCGCACCAACAGCCTTGAACGACTTAGGCTCCACAATAGGCATATCGTTGGTGGTACAGATTGTAGGGCAGCAAACATTGCTACCTGCCGACCAACCAACATACGGAACACCCTCCTTAACTCGCTTCAAAATAGCGGTCATCAAGCCCTGCTCCTGCATCTTCTTTGTGAGGGCAAAGGTATTACCACCACCCACACAGATAGCCTGCGCCTCCAAGATTGCCTTGCGAGGGTTCTTCTCGTGATGAATCGAACGCACCTTCACGCCAATCTCGTCGAAGCGCTCTTGCACCTTGCTCTCATACTCATTGTATGAGAATGTAACAGCCGCATAAGGGATAAAAACCACCTCGCTGACACCCTGCAAATGTTCGCCAATGCGAGAAATTGGATACTTCAAATATGCCTCACCGGCATTAGTCGAATTAGAAATAAGGAGTAATTTCATATATCTATCTGATTATTAGTTATTTACGCTTTTACGCCGTCGTTTTGTTTATAAACTATTTGTAATTTTATGTCAAAGATAATAAAAAAGTGCTATATTTGCACCGTCGAGTGGGTATATTTTTTGAGTCATTTTGGCCAAAAATATGCACAGAACGACACGCAGTTGCGTTTTTAGGCAGAAAATATTGAAATACAAATTTTTATACACAACTAAATTATTGTTAAATTAAAAACTGAAAGTTATGTCAGAGATTCAAGAAAAAGTTGTAAAGATCGTTGTTGACAAGTTGGGCGTTAAGGAGTCGGAGGTTACCCCAGAGGCTACCTTCACTGGCGACCTCGGCGCAGATTCGTTGGACACTGTTGAGCTCGTTATGGAGTTCGAGAAGGAGTTTGGCATCCAAGTTGCAGATGAGGAGGCAGAGAAGTTCCAGACTGTAGGTGACGTTATCACTTACATCGAGAACAACAAATAATCTAATTTCATATTAGAAAATATCTCACAATCGAATTTGTGATGAAAGAGGCAAGAAGAGTTGTTATTACAGGAATCGGAACGATTAACGCTATCGGAAACAGCATCGACGAGTATTTTTCAAATCTCGAGAAGGGAGTTTCGGGTTGCGCTAACATAACACTCTTTGACGCCACAAACTTCAAGTCACGCATCGCTTGCGAGGTAAAAAATTACGATTGTAGCAACTATTTCGACCGCAAGGAGGTTCGCAAATACGACCGCTTCAGCCAGTTTGCAATGATTGCAGCTACCGAGGCGATGGAGGATGCAAACTTCGATCTTGAGGCTCTCAACAAAGAGCGTGCAGGCGTTATTTGGAGCTCGGGAATTGGCGGTCTTCAGTCGCTATACAACGAGGTAATGGGTTGGGCCGAGGGAGATAACATCCCTCGTTTCAGCCCATTCTTTGTGCCTCAACTCATCACCGATATCGCAGCCGGACACATCTCCATAAAGTATGGTTTGATGGGCCCGAACTACTGCGTTACTTCGGCTTGTGCCTCGTCTAACCACGCTATGATTGACGCTTTGAACCTCATTCGCTGGGGCAAGGCCGACGTTATGGTTACAGGTGGTTCGGAGGCTCCTATCACAATCCCTGCAGTCGGAGGTTTCTCTTCGATGCACGCACTTTCGACCCGCAACGACGACCCACAGCACGCCTCACGTCCATTCGACAGCGAGCGTGACGGATTCGTTATTGCCGAGGGTGCAGGCGCTCTCGTATTCGAGGAGTATGAGCACGCCAAAGCACGTGGTGCTAAAATCTATTGCGAGGTTGTCGGAGGCGGAATGTCGGCCGATGCGAGCCATATGACTGCTCCTCACGCCGAGGGCAAGGGCGCAATTATCTCGATGCGAGAGGCATTGAACGATGCCGAGTTGCAGATCGAGGATATCGACTACCTCAACACCCACGGCACATCTACCCCACTTGGCGATATTGCCGAGTTGACTGCCGTACAGACTCTCTTTGGCGAGCACGCCTACAAGATGAATATCTCGTCTACAAAGTCGATGACCGGCCACCTTCTAGGTGCTACTGCCGCAGTCGAGGCTTTGGCTTGTGTGATGGCTATCCAAAGAGGTATCGTTCCTCCGACTATCAATGTCGAGAACGTAGATCCGAAGATTGATCCAAAACTCAATCTCACCATCGGAGTGGCTCAGAAGCGTGACGTTAAGTGCGCTATGAGCAACACCTTCGGTTTCGGAGGTCACAACTCCACCGTAATATTCAAAAAAATCTAATCCAAGATTATGCTTGACTTTATACTCCGTCCGATACGCCGTAATTTCGGACGCAATAAATCGTACTAT
Source organism: Alistipes sp. (assembly GCA_017559685.1). Next base: position 2,633 of record JAFYQY010000026.1, on the reverse strand, counting down.
CGACTAATCGACGATGTTTTCGGCTTCATTCCGAATAATATCGAACTATATAAGTTGGCTCTTGTTCACAAATCGGCTTCGATAGATATCGGAGGTCGCAGCATCAACAACGAGCGACTCGAATTTTTGGGCGATGCCGTAATCGAGAACATCACTTCGGACTACCTCTTTATCGAATACCCCGACTACGACGAGGGTAGGCTCACAAAGTTGCGCTCGAAGTTGGTATCTCGCCAATCGCTCAACGCCATAGCCTGCAAACTCGGCTTGGATAAGCACATCATCTGCTGTCGCTCGATTAACGCTACGCAGAAGCACATCTTCGGCGATGCCTTCGAGGCGATGATGGGAGCAATCTATCTCGACCAGGGATACAACTTTGCTAACCGATTGCTTATCAATCACATATATTCAACAAACCTCTCGCTCGAGGAGGTCGATGAGACCGAGACCGACTTCAAGAGTCGCCTTATCGAGTGGGGACAGAAGAACCACCACGCAGTCGTATTCCGCACTAAGGGAACACCTACGGGAGCGGGTGGCACACGAGCATTCCGTTGCACCGTTTTGATCGACAATTTGGAGGTCGGACACGGTATGGGATCGTCGAAGAAGGAGGCTGAGCAGCGTGCTGCGCAGTCGGTATCGCACGAGCCGAGCGACGAGGATATTGCACGAATGCTCGACCGCTTGGACAAGATGAGCAAATAGCAACATTATGCAGGATATTCACGAAAAAATCTCATTGCGAGGTATCGAAGCCCTCACCGACGAGGAGTTACTCGCCATCCTTTTGGAGGATAGAGCACTCGCCGTAGAGGTGCTTACTGAGTGTGGCTCGTTGTCGACTGTTGCCACAACACCTTCGTCTCGCCTTCGTATGATTGGAGGCTTAGGTAACAAGCGCACCGAGCGTATTCAGAGCGCAGTAGAGATTGGTCGTCGTGTAGTCTCGGCAAACAAAGCTATAGAGGAGACTATAACCTCGAGCGACGATGTAGTGTCGGCAATGCGTCCACTGCTCAAAGTGCTTAAGCACGAGGAGTGCTGGGCGATATACCTCACAAACTCGAATCGCATAATCGAGCGCTATCGCATCAGCCAAGGTGGCGTGCAGGCGACAGTCGTAGACCATCGACTTATCGTAAAAAGGGCTTTGGAGCTACTCTCAACCAAGATTATCATCGTTCACAACCACCCGTCGGGCAATGCAACAGCAAGCGGTGCAGACTTCGAGATCACGAAGCGAATAAAGGAGGCGACGTCACTCTTCGACATCCAGCTGCTCGACCATATAATCATCAGCGCAAACGACAGTTACTCGTTCAAGAGCAACGGCAAGTTATAGAGAGTGTGGAACTAAATTCCACACTTTTTCTTTTGCAATATCATTTTTTTTTGCATAACTTTGCAGTAGAACTAACGACAAACCTTACACACTATGAATAAGAAACGATTTCTTCTAGGATTACTTGTTATTGCCGTGGTATCGGCATTCTGTTACATCTACTACTATGGCGGAGAGAACGACAAGCCTTACACTATCAAAGATGGTATGATTCACTTTGCAGAGCCTGAGCGTGCGGAGGGACAGACCTCGATGCTCGGTTTTGCAGCGGAGCCTATCGAGACTGTTCGTGTCGGCATCATCGGACTCGGTATGCGAGGAATGGGCCCGTTGAAGCGTATGTCCTACATCGAGGGTGTGAAGATTGTAGCTATCTGCGACCTTCATCAGGAGAATATCGACAAGGGACAGGCTCGACTCGAGAAGTATGGTATGGCTCGAGCAGACGAGTATGTCGGCGAGGAGGCTTGGAAGGAGCTTTGCCAGCGCCAGGACATCGACCTCGTCTATATCGTAACCGATTGGCTCACCCACACTCCGATGGCGGTATACGCTATGGAGCACGGCAAGCACGTTGCAATCGAAGTTCCTGCAGCAACCTCTGTGGCTGAGTGCTGGCAGTTGGTTGATACATCGGAGCGCACACGCAAGCACTGTATGATGCTCGAGAACTGCGTATACGACCACTTCGAACTCACCGCTCTCAATATGGCTCAGCAGGGCCTCTTTGGCGAGATTATCCACGCCGAGGGTGCCTACATCCACAACTTGAGCGGGTTCTGGGATGACTACAACGTAAATTGGCGTTTGAAGTACAACCAGGAGCACCGAGGCGATGTCTATGCAACACACGGACTCGGCCCTGTATGCTTCGCACTCAACATCCACCGAGGTGACCGTATGACCCACCTCGTTTCGATGGATACCGACTCGTGGATAGGCAAAAAGCTCGCTAAGGAGTCGCTCGGCACCGAGAAGTTTGCAAATGGTGACCACACCTCAACCCTTATCCGCACTCAGAAGGGTAAGACTATCGAGCTTCAGCACAACGTCTACACCCCACGCCCATACAACCGCCTCTATCAGCTCACAGGTACAAAGGGTTTTGCCAATAAATATCCTATACAGGGTATTCTTCTCGAGTTCGACGAGAGCAATAGCGGCATAGTGCCTGACCACGAAAACCTCAACGCGCACGAGTTCCTTCCGGAGCATATTTTCAAGGGGTTGATGGAGAAGTATCGCCACCCTATTCAGAAGGAGTTGATGGAGAAGGCTAAAAAGG
>JAFYQY010000001.1 GCA_017559685.1 Alistipes sp. | reverse complement strand
GCCGAGTGACTTCGACATCTTAGCCTTGCCGTCAGTTCCAGGCAAACGCATACAAGCCGAGTTTGTCGGAAGGAGAATCGAAGGCTCAACCAAAGTCTCGCCGTATGTAGAGTTGAACTTGTGAACAATCTCACGAGCCTGCTCAATCATAGGCTCCTGGTCAGCACCTGCAGGTACGGTTGTAGCACGGAATGCAGTGATATCCGAAGCCTGCGAGATAGGGTAGGTGAAGAAACCTACAGGAATGCCCTGACGCTGTGTGGTGTCGCCCTCGGCAGTATTCTCCGAGAAACCACGCAGCTGAATCTCGGTCTTAACGGTCGGGTTGCGCTGCAAACGCTGTACCGTTACGAGGTTCATATAGTAGAATGCCAACTCGCACAACTCAGCCACCTGCGACTGGATGAAGATGGTCGACTTCTCGGGGTCGAGACCGCACGAGAGGTAGTCGAGAGCCACCTCAATGATGTTTTGACGCACCTTCTCGGGGTTGTCGAAGTTATCGGTCAAGGCCTGCGCATCGGCAATCATAATAAAGATTTTCTCGAACTCGCCCGAGTTTTGCAACTCAACACGGCGGCGCAACGAGCCCACAAAGTGTCCGAGGTGTAAGCGACCTGTTGGTCTATCTCCTGTAAGTATAATTTTTCCCATACCTATATCAAAAAAGTGTTTAATCGTGCAAAGATAGTAAATAAACTGAAAACGGAAAACGGAAAGCGGAAAACTATTTTCCTTAAACTCTCTACATCCCCTAAACTCCCTATCAATTTTTAATTCTGCATTCTTCCTACTTGTACTCCGAAATTGTCTGACGTAACGCCTCGACTATCGACTTCTTCACATACGAGCGTCGTGTTACGAGGGCAATTTTGCGAGACGAAGCGCCCTTGAAAAGGGTCTTAACTTGGCGTTTGCGCTCCTCGGGGACGAAGTCGAGAGCCATCTTCGGAATAATAGTCATAAGCGATGTGTTGTCCACAATTCGCATCAATGTATCGAGCGATCCCGACTCGAAAGTGTAGCGTGACGGAAGGGTGTTGCGAGCCTGACAAAGTTCGATAACTTGGTCACGCATACAGTTGCCCGACGAAAGCAAAACGAGCTCCTGAATTTTGATATCCTCCAAGCGTATGTTCGACTTGTTATACAGCGAGTTACGAGGCGAAACATAGGCGTAGAACTTGTCGTCGAAAAGCTCATATTCGTTGAAGCCGTCACCGCACGTTCCACCCGCCAAAAGACCCACATCGATGAGGTCTCGGTTGAGTGATTCGATGATGTCGGCAGTCTTCATTTCACGCACCTCGATATCGACCTTCGGATAGCGCTGTACGAACTCTGGCACGAACTTGTGTAGGAGGTATGGAGCGATGGTCGGAATAACGCCCAAACGAATCTTTCCCGACACCTCGCCTTTGAGTTGCTGAACCACCTCTTTGATGGTGTGGAACTCACGCAAAGTGTTGCGCACCTGCTCCAAAATTACCTCGCCAGCCTCGGTTGGCACAACGGGCTTTTTTGAGCGGTCGAGAAGCATTACGCCCAACTCCTCCTCCAATGCCTTAATCTGCATAGACAGAGATGGTTGCGTTACGAAACAGTGCTCCGAAGCGATTGAAAAACTGCCGAAATTGGCAACTGCCAAAAGGTACTCCAACTGAATGATTGTCATAGGGTTTTGCTTATTGTTTGTTGCAAAGATATAAAAATAGTTTATGAAAAGCAAAACTTTTTAGTTATTAGCAGTCAACGGTTGTCTGTTAGTCTATATAATTTCCTCTAATTTTGAATTTTGCATCCTGCATTTTGCATTATAACAAATTTATTGTTATATTTGCTCAATTATTTGTATAATGCTTAAAAATGGACTATGGAAAAGTTAATTGAAACAATCGTTCAAGGTATTCAGGATAAGAAGGGTAAGGATATTGTATCTCTCGATTTGACAGGCTTCGACGGTGCAATCTGCTCGCACTTTGTGGTGTGTAACGCCGACTCTACAACTCAGGTAGCGGCTATTGCAGACGGCATCGAGGAGAAGGTCTACGAGGTGTTGAAGGAGAGCCCGTGGCGTGTAGAGGGTAAGCAGACAGGCTTGTGGGTAGCACTCGACTTTGTCGATGTGATTGTTCACATCTTCCAGAGCGACTTGCGTGATTACTACCGTTTGGAGGAGTTGTGGGCTGACGCTCCGATGATCCACTACGAGAGCGAGGAGTAAAATCGCCCTTCGGATATACTTTTTCGCCATCCAACACGTTTGTATGGTGGAATCCTATGTGTTTATGAAATAAATTATGGCAAAAAACAAGAAAAATACAAAAATGATGCGTCCAAACATTATGTGGCTTTGGACGGTGATCTCTTTTGTGATTCTCGGCTATTGGGCATTTAGTGGCGATGGCCACGAGCCCGTAAAGACCGACCGCAGTACTATCGAGCAGTTGGTCGAGAACGATGCTGTGAAGCAGATTGTTGTCGTGAATCGTGAGGAGGCTAGAGTAGTAATTAAGGAGAGTAAGATTGACTCGTTGCGTAACAGCAAAGCGGAGTATAAGAATATTCCAACCCAGGGCTACCAACTCTACTTGGAGGATATCGGCTCGGTTGAGAGCCTCGAGAAGAATCTCGCCGAGATAGAGCAACGTACAGGACGCTCTGTCGATGTCGATTTCGACAAGGAGGAGTCGTGGCAGGATTCGTGGCTTATTGGTCTGTTGCCGTGGGTTGTTATGATTGGCTTGTGGTTCTTCATTATGCGAGGTATGCGTGGTGGAGGTGCCGGAGGCGGTGGCATTATGAACGTAGGCAAGGCTCGTGCGCAGGAGTTCGATCAGAGCGACCCTAATAAGCGTGTTACATTCAAGGATGTTGCGGGCTTGGAGGAGGCTAAGGTCGAGATTATGGAGATCGTAGACTTCTTGAAGAACGCACCTAAGTATCGTGAACTCGGAGCGAAGATTCCGAAAGGTGCTCTCTTGGTAGGCCCTCCAGGAACGGGTAAAACCTTGTTGGCTAAGGCTGTAGCGGGCGAGGCGAATGTACCTTTCCTCTCGATTTCGGGCTCGGACTTCGTGGAGATGTTCGTAGGTGTGGGAGCTTCACGTGTTCGTGACCTGTTCGACCAGGCAAAAAAGAAGGCTCCGTGCATCGTATTTATCGACGAGATTGACGCTATCGGTCGTGCTCGTGGCCGTAATGCTGGCTTCTCGGGTAACGACGAACGTGAGAATACACTCAACCAGTTGCTTACCGAGATGGATGGCTTCCAGACCAATGCGGGCGTTATCGTCTTGGCGGCTACAAACCGTGCCGACATCTTGGATAAGGCGTTGATGCGTGCAGGTCGTTTCGATCGTCAGATTGAGGTTGGCTTGCCTGAGGTACACGAGCGTAAGGAGATTTTCGAGGTGCATCTTCGCAAGTTGAAGTTGGATAAGGATCTCGACCGTGAATTCTTGGCGAAGCAGACTCCTGGCTTCTCGGGTGCTGACATTGCGAATGTCTGCAACGAGGCGGCTTTGATTGCTGCTCGTCACAATAAAGATTGTGTGAGCCGTGAGGATTTTCTCGCTGCGGTGGATAGAATCATTGGTGGCTTGGAGCGCAAGAATAAGGTTATTACTCCGCAGGAGAAGAAGACTATCGCTTATCACGAGGCGGGACACGCTACTGTATCGTGGATGCTCGAGCACGCTAATCCACTTATCAAGGTTACGATTATTCCTCGTGGTAAGGCGTTGGGTGCTGCGTGGTACTTGCCTGAGGAGCGCCAAATTACTACCCGTGAGCAGATGATGCAGGAGTTGGCGTCGTTGTTGGCTGGTCGCATCGCCGAGGAGAAGTTCTTCGGTCATCTCTCGACAGGTGCGTTGAACGACTTGGAGCGAGTGACAAAGCAGTGCTACGCTATGGTGGCATACTACGGAATGAGCGACGAGGTGGGCTCGATGAGCTACTACGACTCGACAGGCCAGGGCGATATGGCCTTTACTAAGCCATACTCGGAGCGCACTGCACAGCAGATTGATGACGAGGTGCGTGCCTTGATTGCGAAGGCTCGAGCAATGGCCGAGCAGGTTATCGACGAAAATCGTGAGGGATTAATCGAGTTGGCGGAGTTACTCTTGGAGCGTGAGGTAGTGTTTACCGAGGATGTGGAGCGTATCTTTGGCAAGCGAGGCGAGAAGAAGGAGAAGGTTGAGACCGTAGAGAGTGTCGAGACCGTCGAGATAGAAGAAAACTAAAACAAACCAAAATAATGAAGAACCAGAAATTGAAAGATTTGTTGGTGCGAACAGCCAGCGGAGCGGTGATGCTCTTGCTCGTAGTGGGCGCACTCTTGTGGTCTAAATGGAGCGCAGGTGCTCTGTTTGCAGTTTTGATGCTTGGTGGATTGGTGGAGTTCTACCGACTTTGCCAGAAGCGAGGTGCATCGCCGATGTATACTATCGGTATCGCCTCGGCTATAGCAATCTTTGCTATGGCGTTTGCCGTATTCGAGAAGTGGGGTACACCGACCGACGTGACTGCACGAGTGGTGTTGGGTGCTCTCCTCTACGTTATGTTGATTGTACCTACAACCTTCGTTGCGGAGTTGTGGCGCAAGAAGCCGACACCAATTGCAAATATCGCTACAACGCTTATGGGTGTAGTCTATGTGGCAATGCCTATGGCTATGTTGCTTTTTGTGCCGCAGTTCCTTGTGGGCAAGTGGTGTCCATTGGCAATGTTGGCATTTATCTCGATTATCTGGGTAAACGACGTCTTTGCATACTTGGTGGGTGTGTCGATTGGCAAGCACCGCTTGTGCGAGCGTATCTCGCCTAAAAAGTCGTGGGAGGGCTTCTTCGGTGGCTTGGTAGGTGCAGTTGGAGTATCGGTATTGTACGGACACCTCTTTGGTGGCGACCTCCTCGTATGGGGTGGTTTGGGCGTTGTAACAGCCCTTGCAGGCGTAGCAGGCGACTTGGTGGAGTCGTTGATGAAGCGTGAGGCAGACGTTAAGGATTCGGGCTCGATTATGCCTGGACACGGTGGCTTCCTCGACCGCTTCGACGCTCTGTATTTGGCAGTACCGTTCGTGTTTGTCTACCTTATCATTATGAATTAAAGGAGTTAAAAACCATAAAAACTATATTGAGATGAAGATTAGTAGAGAAGGATTCAAGATCATTGCAGTGTCGGGAGTTGTAATGTTGGCGCTGTGGTTGTTTATGTTCTATATGTTGAAGGCGCAGGATATGCTCTGGTTGCTCATCACACTTGCTGTGGCGTTGCTCGTATTCTGGGTGTTCATCATTTCGTTCTTCCGTGCACCTCGCCGTGTGCGTATCCACGATGGTGACCTTGTTTTCTCGCCTTGCGACGGTAGAGTTGTTGTTACCGAGATTGTGAAGGAGGGTGAATACTTCGATGGTGAGGAGAAGATGCAGGTTTCGATCTTTATGTCGGTAACCAACGTGCATATTAATTGGTACCCTGTAGGTGGCTTGGTTAAGTACTTCAAGTATCATCCAGGACGCTTCTTGGTGGCTTGGCATCCAAAGTCTTCGACCGACAATGAGCGTACGACTACCGTAGTCGAGACTCCGAGTGGCGTAGAGGTGCTCTTCCGCCAGATTGCAGGTGCTGTAGCACGCCGTATCGTATCGTATGTCAAGGTGGGCGAGAGCGTTGAACAGAATAGTATCTTCGGATTTATTAAGTTTGGCTCACGCATTGATATATTGTTGCCAAAGGATGCTAAGTTGCTCGTTGAGATTGGCGACAATGTGGTAGGTACTCAAACCCCGATTGCTCGTATCGGTGGTGCCGTTGAGGAGACTCTCGACACTCCAGACGAGGATACTCTCGAGGTACCTGCCGAGTAGGCGTAGTAACAAATGAAAATAGAGTAGAATGTCGAATAGTAATCCTGTAAAGAGCCAAACCGTAAGCAGAGCCTTGCGATTGGCTATGGGAGTAGCGCTCGCAGTAGCTATTGGTGCTGTGTTGTGGTATTTCCGTGAGGTTGTGATCTATATCCTGATCTCGGCGGTGCTGGCTATTATCGGCAGACCGTTGGTGGGGTTGCTATCCAGCGTGAAGGTTGGTAAGTTGCAGATGCCACGATGGGTTTCGGCAGCTATTACATTGGTGCTATTGTGGGTTGTTCTCGGTGGCGTTATGTTACTTATAACACCGCTTGTGGCTCAGAAGATTTACGAATTGTCGCTGCTTGACCTCGATGCCTCGTTGAGAAATATCGAATCGCCGTTGAATGCGTTGCAGAACTATCTCTCTACTATCTTTGCAATGCCTGAGTCGGATTTGTCGATCTCGCAACAGATTATCGAGTACGTGCGTCAGTTCTTGAACGACGGATCTGCTAACGAGACAATCTCGTCGGTGGTACGTGTAACCATCTCGGGTGTAGTGGCAAGCTTCTCGGTGTCGTTCATTACATTCTTCTTCTTGAAGGAGGATGGTCTCTTCTCGGCAATGGTTTCGGCTATCTTCCCCGAGAAGTACTCCGAGAATGTGCATCGTGCTATCGAGAAGGTGTCGCACCTGCTCACTCGCTACTTCACGGGTATCTTGACCGAGAGTGTGATTATTGCGAGCATCATTACGGTAGTTTTGTGCCTCTTTGGAATGACACTCAAGGATGCTTGCTTTATCGCAGTCATTATGGGCTTGTTCAATGTGGTGCCTTACGCAGGTCCTGCAGTCGGAGGCTTGGTGTCGGTCTTTATCGGTGTCGTTTCGCCGATGATGGGATGCACTATAGAGTATACGCTCGGCGTTATTATCGGCACGCTCATCGTCGTAAAGTTGGTGGACGACTTCGTGCTTCAGCCATTTATCTACTCGTCGAAGGTTAAGGCCTATCCTCTCGAGATTTTCATCGTAATTCTTATGGCTGGCTCGGTTGGAGGTGTCGTTGGCTTGCTTGTTGCAGTGCCTTCGTATACCGTAATACGAGTATTCGCCAAGGAGTTCTTCTCGGAGGTATCGTTGGTGCGAAAACTCACAAAGGAGATATAGAATATGCAGGTTGTTGAGGGCATTGTTATAGGAGGTAACAGATTGGGACGCAAGTTGGGCTTCCCAACTGCCAATATTGCTATTGACGATGACTTGGCAATCGAAAATGGAGTATACTGCTCGAAGGTTTATGTCGGCAATGAGGTCTTTACTGCGATGACCAATGTGGGTGTTCGACCTTCGGTCGATGGCTCGAAGCGACTGCTCGAGACACACATCTTCGGTTTTAAGGGGTTGCTCTACGGCTTGAAACTGCGAGTGGAACTTATCGAGAAGATTCGTGACGAGCGAAAATTTGCCTCGGTAAACGAACTGAGAGAGCAGATAGAGAAAGATTCAAACAAAATAAAAGAGCTAATGGCAAACTGCCAATAGCAAAAATCATAGACAGAAATGAAGAATATCCTAATTGTTGCGCCTACAAGTCGTGAGAATAAGAATATCCGCCTCGCTATCGAGCGCAAGGGCGAGCAGTTGAAAAATCACTATACCGTAGCCTATAGCGGTATTGGCAAGGCTGCCGCTGCGGCAACCATCACTCGAGAGTTGTTGCAGGCAGAGAGGCCTTACGACTTGGTTGCTGTGATTGGCTACGCTGCAGGCTCGCTCGGCTTCAAGCAGGGCGAAATCGTAGTGCCAAACCGAGTGCAGTATCACGATGCCGATATCCCCGAAGGCTTCATTCCAGAGATTACAGACGCTCGCAATCTTCTCGGCAACGAGGAAGTTACCGTCTTTACGGGCGACTCGTTCGTAAATGCTAACTCTGTAGCGGAGATTAAGGCTCGTTTTGGCGTCGAAAAGGCGATTTTCGATATGGAGATAGGCGCTATTGCTATCGCTTGCGAAATGGCTGGAAATGTGCCTGTCTTGGCTGTAAAGGTTATATCGGATGTGCCTGAGGATGGTCATACCGAGATGTCGTACGAGGAGTTTGCCAATACTTGGGTAGACTTTACTCCAATACTTGATAAAGTAGAAAATCGTTCTGATTGGTAAATTTTGCACCTTGCGTCGCTCGGCAAATTTCTCACATAGACCCACTATGCTGCGGAGTTGTCGCCTAGCAATGCACAAAATTTTCCCAATCATTGACGATTTTAGTAAATCGTAATTATTGCAATGAGACGCATAGGCGTAATATCAGATACACACGGCACCTTCGACGAGGTGCTGCGTGATTTTCTACGCGATGTTGACGAGATTTGGCATGCCGGCGATATCGGTTCGATAGAGTTGGCGGATGAAATTGCAAAGTTCAAGCCTCTTCGTGCTGTGTATGG
>JAFYQY010000025.1 GCA_017559685.1 Alistipes sp. | reverse complement strand
TTCAAATAAAACTATGGCAAACATTCCTGCTGAATTGAAGTATTCGAACGACCACGAGTGGTGTCGAGTAGAGGGCGAGTACGCCTATGTTGGTATTACCGATTTCGCACAGAGCGAGTTGGGCGATATCGTATTTGTTGATATCCAGAGCGAGGGCGAGACCTTGGCTGCTGGCGATATCTTCGGAACTATCGAGGCTGTTAAGACCGTTTCTGACGCCTTCACTCCTGTTTCGGGCGAGGTTGTAGAGATTAACCCTGCAATCGATGCAGACCCTGCACTCGTAAACAAGGATCCATACGGCGAGGGCTGGATGGTCAAGATTAAGATGTCGGCTCCTGAGGAGGTTGAGTCGCTCCTTTCGGCCGAGGAGTATGCTGCATTCATCGAGAAGTAGTATTAAGCCTAAAATTAGCATTTGTTATACAGCTTCTTACAATTACCCGTAAAAAGGGGTTGTCCACATATTTGTTGGGCAACCCCTTTGTTTTTTGAAAAATAGTTGCTAATTTTGTATATAATACAAAAACTTTGCAAACAAAAACCTAAAAAACACAAATATGAGAAAACTATTTCTTTCATTGATTCTCTCCGTAGTGGTGTTCGTGGCGTCGGCTGCGGGTATTTCCAACTACAAGGAGTTGTTGGCCTTTGCTAAGGCGGTAAACAAGGAGGCCGACATTTCGATGTGGCAGAACGAGAAGGGCGAAGTGTGCCTCACTGCCGATATCGATATGAAGAAGGGCAAGAAGTTCCCAACCATCAAGGTGTTCAATGGCGTGTTCGATGGCTGTGGTCACAAACTCTACAATTGGAGTGCACAATCTTCGCTCTTTGGAACGCTCGAGACCAAGGCTGTAGTTAAGAATCTCACTATCGACGCATCGTGCAACCTCAAGGTTACAACCTCGGTTAACGACGCAAGCGACTATGTTGCCTATATCGCAAAGATCAACAAGGGCTATATCCTTAACTGCGTAAACCACGGCTCTATCGAGCATAAGGGAGAGGAGGCTAACAAGGAGATTATGATTGGTGCGATGGCTGCTTGTAACGTCAACACCATCCACAACTGTAAGAATACGGGCTCAATCATTTGCCGTACCGACAACTCGAATGATGCAGGTGGCAAGGGTCTTCGCTTGGGTGGTCTTGTAGGAACTTGCTACAACAAGGATGTCGTAGCGGGTACTACAATCTCAAACTGCGAGAATACGGGTAACGTAACCTTTATGGGCGACTTCCCGAACAATAATATCGGCGGTATCGTTGGCGAAGCGTCTCGTTCAACCGTCAAGTATTGTGTCAATCGTGGTAGCGTAGTTGCGGTGGGTTTGCCTTATGTAGGCAAGCAGAGACCGGTATCTCGTGCTAGCGGTATCACCTCTTGGTCTAATACCGATATCATCTGCTGCGATAACCTTGGTAACATTGCGGTATCGGGCTCGCACGAGTCTGCTGCAGCGGGTATCTGCGCTCGCCCTAACAATACGCTTGCAATGGTTGACTGCGTAAACTTTGGTAAGGTATTGGTAAATAGCTCCGTTTCTGCTTATGCCGGAGGTATTATCTCCTACACTATCCAGCCAATCCACGTAGTGAAGTGCTTTAACTTCGCTGCAGTATCGAGCGAGGGTGTCGATGCTCCATCTTGGTGTGCAGGCGTCTGCGCTCATATCGCATTGCGTAAGGGTCCAAAGACAGGTGTCTATTTCCGTGATTGCGCCAACTATGGTAACGTTACCAACAAGTCGAAGAATGCTCGTTCGGCTACAGGCGGTTTCGTAGCTGCTGGCTCGGGCTATACCAAGAGTCCTGTTGTTCCTGTTAAGGTTTGCGACTGTGGTAACTTCGGCAAGGTCGATGGCAATGGCGAGAACTCGAATAATATGTATGGCTGGACATCAGCCTTCGAGAGCCGAGGCAAGTATTACGACGACTTGGTTAGAGTTGTCAAGCCTTTGAAGGATGGCACAAACATCTTCGGTCGTGTTACCGATAGCAAGGGCGCACCTATCGTTGGCGTAGTGGTCAGCGATGGCGAGCAGAGTGTCAAGACCGATGTCAATGGCGAGTATATGATGAAGAGCGATATGGCTAAAACACGCTTTGTGATGATTTCGGTACCTGCCAAGTACGAGATTCCAATGCGCAACTCTCGTCCGCAGTTCTTCCGCCGAGTGCCACGCCATATTAATGCTGCTCGTGCCGACTTCGTGCTCACCGAGCGCAAGGAGCAGAGCGACAGATTCGTGCTGGCTATGATTGGCGACCCTCAAACCGCTGGTCTCCATAGCGACAAGGCTGTCGAGCGCTTGCGTGATGTCGTTATGCCTGACCTTAAGTCTTATATGGATGATAGTTCGCAGGATGTCTATGCTATCGCTCTCGGCGACGTTGTCTACAACAAGATGACCTCGTACGACGACTATATCGACGTTATCGATGCGGCAGACGTGCCTATGTTTAACGTTATCGGTAACCACGACTTCGACCAGCGCACTCTCTTCGAGACCAAGCTCGGAACACCATATTTCGAGGCGTACCTCGCACCGCAGAACTACTCGTTCAATATCGGCAAGATGCACTTCGTTGTCGTGAACAACATCCTCTACAACCGTCCTACCGACAAGCACAAGTACAAGGCTGGTCTCGAGGGCTACACCTTGAAGTGGCTCGAGAACGACCTCAAGCACGTATCGAAGGAGACTACTATCGTCATCTGTAGCCACGCACCGCTTATGAAGGATGCGACAGGCAAGTATGGCGCAAAGAATGTGAACTACAAGAAGTATAGCGCACTCCTCGCCGAGTACAAGAACGTCTATGCCTGGGCGGGACACACTCATACCAACTATAGCTACGACTTCGCTACTGCCCCTGAGAAGTTCGCTGCATTCAAGAATATCAAGTCGATTATCGCAGGTCGTTGCAGTGGTCAGATTACCCTCAATCGTGAGTTGAATACCTGCGGAACACCTAACGGCTATATGGTTGCCGAGGTTACGGGCGATACAATGACCTGGTTCTACAAGACCGTCGGTCACGACCGCAACTACCAGATTCGTCCTTACTCGCCTACATCGACCAATACCGAGTATGTGAAGGCAAATATCTGGAACTACTCGCCAGATACTTGGTCGAAGCCTGAGTGGTGGGAGAATGGCGTTAAGGTTGCCGATATGGAGATTGCAAAGGGCGAGTTCGACCCTGCATATTTGAAGATATATGCCGAGCACCAGGAGCAGAAGCTCAACAAGTGGTCACGTGCCTACTCTAAACCGTCGAAGTCTCCAAATCTCTTCCGTGTGAAGCCTACTGCGGGCGTTCGTTCGGGCGAGATTCGTGTGACCGACCAGTTTGGCACTACCTACATCCAGGAGGTTAAGTGGTAACCCCACAATGACAATAACGAGGATACCCGACACAAGTCGGGTATCTTTTTTTTATGCTTTCTCGCCTTTTTGGCGCACGATTTGCTCTGTTGTAGGGTGAAGTTTACGGAGTATTAACAACTAAAAAACAACACTTATGAAACAGAGTACATTATGTGTTCTTTCGCTGATTGGCGGCGCTGCTATTGGAGCGACTATTGCGTTGGCATTTGCGCCAAAGACAGGCAAGGAGATGCGTGGCTTGGTACACGATTTCTTGACCGACGAGTACAACAAGTGGGTGGGCCACAAGGATGCGGCAACGGCTTGCGACTGCGATAAAAAATAGTCGGGAGGTAAGCTATGCACGAAAATCGTTCCTACTTCGTCGCTCTCATCATCGTTGCTTTGGCGGCACCGGCGGCTGCAATCTTGTTTGTGGTGGCACTTGTAGTGTGGCTGGCCGAACTTATGGGCTCGTTGATAGTGCCCTGCCTGTTGGTTGGTCTCTTTTTGACACTCCTTGCCACTATTATATATAAGGTATCGCTACGTGATGCGATGCGAGAAGTAGACGAACGATTGAGCGTCATCTACGAGGTCACGAAACTCCTCCGTGAGGGTATCGCCTGGGGCGTGAATCTGTTCTTCGGGAAAAGAGAGTAGAGAGTAGAGAGTAGAGAGT
>JAFYQY010000024.1 GCA_017559685.1 Alistipes sp. | reverse complement strand
GAATAGACATCACAAACAATGCGAGGCCAAAGAGCCACGGCATTTGTGTTACAACACCCTCGATCGAAGCCTTCAACTCCACGATGTTTCCATTGATAAACGTGTCACCCATCCAAGCGATTCCGAAGATTGCAATAACGGCTTGCATTCCGGCCGAGAATACACTTCCCTTAGCTGCTTCAATACCATTGGTACGAGTAATAAGCAGTATAAGAGACGCCGCAGTAAGCATCAGTATCTCAATCAACAACGGCATATTCAGCGCAACGCCATCGAATGACGGACGCAATGACGGAATGGAACCGAAAAGAACGATAAGCAAAGTTGTCACAACAAATATTATCACCGAAATACGAGCCTTTGTGAGATTTTTCACATCATTCAATATGGTCGACTTTCTATCATTGAGCAGTCCCTCTTGAACTCGCTTTATATATTCAGGGTCGTTTGCCAACTCCTTGCCAACACGCATTGAGTACAAAGCACCTACCAAAACACCGATAATCGTTGCAGGAATACATATTTTAAGTATATCGAACAGCGTAACACCAAAGCCCGACAACATACCCAGCAAGGCCACCGTAGCGGCAGAAATAGGACTCGCCGTAATAGCTTGCTGCGAGGCAATAGTCGCTATTGCAAGTGGTCGCTCGGGGCGAATTTTCGTTTCAAGAGCCACCTCGGCGATAACGGGAAGAAGCGAGTATGACACGTGTCCTGTACCAGCAAGAAATGTAAATACATAGGTTACAAGTGGTGCAAGGATGGTTATATGAGCTGGATTTCGACGCAGTATGCGTTCGGCAAGTTTCACCAAGTAGTCAAGACCTCCAGCTGCCTGCATACACGAGACTGCCGAGATTACGGCTGCAATCATCAACATAACATCGATTGGCGGTGCTGTAGGTTCCAGACCAAAAACGAAAGTTAAAAATGCCAAGCCCAAGCCGCCCATAACGCCGAGACCTATGCCTCCGAGTTTGGCGCCTATGATAATAGCCACAAGTACAAACAAAAATTGTATAAGCATACTACAAACCGTCTATATTATGTAGATAATTATAATTCAATTGCAAAGTTAATATAATTTCAGTTTGTTAATGATATACCATTCTGAATTTTTAGTATATTTGAACCAAAATTACAGCGACAAACATATTGCGAATAATTAATACTCATATAGAATATGATAAAATCCCTAATTGCATCCACCTTGTTGATGTCGAATGTCGGTCTCAACTGGCTAACCTCCAACTTCGATACATACGACAAAATTCAAAAACAAATTTATGAATATGCCGAACCAGGCTATATGGAGTATAAAAGCTCGGAACTATTCATACAACACCTCGAAGATCACGGTTTTACCGTTGAGCGAGGCGTCGCTGGTATTCCGACCGCCTTTGTAGCAAGTTTTGGCTCTGGCAAGCCCGTTATGGCTGTACTTGCCGAGTACGATGCTCTGCCTGGACTATCACAAGACACCTCTCCGCAGAACAACCCTATCGTAAAGGGCGGATATGGACACGCTTGTGGACACAACCTCATTGGCACGACAGCATTGTCAGCCGCTGTGGCAGTATCAAAGTGGCTCGCTGAGGGGCATCAAGGAACTATCCGATTGTATGGTTGTCCAGCCGAAGAGGGAGGTGGCGGAAAGAGTTATATGGTACGTGAAGGTCTCTTTAATGATGTAGATTGCGCAATCTCATATCACCCTTCAAATCGCAACGACGTCCTCCGCATCTCGCAATCGTCAAAGATTGGTATAATATTCTCGTTCGAGGGTAAGACTGCACACGCAGGAGCAACTCCGTACGAAGGTCGCTCGGCTCTCGATGCAGTCGAAGCATTGAACTATATGATGAACCTTAATCGAGAGCACATACACCCCGATTGCAGAATGCACTATGTTATCACAAATGGCGGCGAGGCTCCCAATATAGTACCCGACAAGGCAGAGGTTTACTACTATCTCCGCCATCCGAATCCTGAGATCGTGAAAGACCTATTGAAGCGCACTTTAGCTGCTGCCGAGGGAGCTGCTATGGGTACAGGTACGACTGTTAAGCACAGTTTTGTGAGTGGTACATATTCAATCTTATGTAACACACATCTTGCAGGTATGGCACAGCGCAACCTCGAAAAGGTTGGTGGTGTAAAACTATCCGACAAGGAGAAGAAGTATGTCGAGGAGTTGTGGCATAATGCAGGAGAGAAGGGCAATGTTTCGTTCTCGAACTTCGAAACGGTGCAACCTTTCAAGGAGGAGTTCTCTTTCGGAGGCGGACAATCTGATGATACGGGTGATGTTTCGCAGGTTGTACCTCTCTGCCGTATTCAGACCTGCGCAGGACCAACTGCTTTGCACACTTGGCACTTCGGCTCTATCTGCGGAACAAGCATCGGCACAAAGGCTATGCTAAACGCCGCAAAGACTATCTGCCTCACCTTTATTGAGCTTTATAAAAACCCTAAAGAGTTAAATAAAATTCGTGAAGAGTGGGAGTCTGTACAAGGCAAGCATTACAAATACGAATGCTTAGTGGGCGATGCTCCTCCAGCATTGGAATACTTCCGAAACAAGGCTGCTCAGAGTTCAAAATAGCATCTTGTAAAGACTCAGAAAGAGCAACTGATACAGTTATCGGAACAACTATATCCAACCAAAGCACGATTCGATTACGGATCGTGCTTTTTGTTTGTTCTACCCTATCAACAAACAACCCCCACGACCAAAGATTGTGGGGGTTGCGGGTTAATAAGTAGGGAGTTTAATCAATATAGCTGCCGACCTTTTGATAGATATAGTTTGCCATAACCTCGAAGCCCTCCTCTATGGTAACCCAGAAGATATCCACACTCGGAGCGTCGTAGCTTAAATTTAGGCATTTATTTTGAAAAATAACCTAATTATGGGATATTCGTAACATATCAATCTAAAGATTGCCCTTTCTCGATTTTTCACTATCTTTGCAATAAGATTTTAGAGTATGAAAAAGTGTCTGAAGGTCGTCGGCATATCGTTTGCCGTGATAGTTGTTATCCTCGCAATAGGCTATGCTATTCCGGAGCGATGCGCTATGCCTTGTGGCACACCATCGTCATATTGCAAGCAGAGTTTTTGGACTCATCCGTGGACCCGAGGCATAAATGGCTCGCCCCACTATGGCGTCGACATCTTTGGCGAGGAGGGCTCGCCCGTGGTATCGCAAACGGGTGGCATTGTGGTCTATGCGGGTTGGTTCAACGATACGGCGGGCAATATGGTCTGCGTGCTTGGCCCTAAATGGCGCATCCACGAATATATGCACCTCGAGAATATTATGGTTAGCTTTGGCGATTGGGTGTCCGTCGACGAGCAGATTGGCACACTCGGCAGAACAGGCAACGCCAAAAACACCCCTCCACACACGCATTACAGCATTCTTACGCCCATCCCATACTTCTGGCTCTACAACGAGGACTACGGCAAGACGAATGTGCCCGAGCAGTTCGATTGGATGAAGATGTTCTACCTCAACCCAGCCAACCACTTACCACATAAGTAGACAAAAGCACGACCCGACGATCGTGCTTTTTTAGTACTATTCTATAAATATGGTAATCTTTTCCCTCTCTTGCAAACAATTTTACACAGTGTAAAGCAAATTATCCACTACAGAGCACTACAATCTGCGCCAAGGTGAATAATATTTATTAATTTTAGTGAAACAATTTAGATGAAAATTACTAACTTTGTAAGTGTTGACTAAAAAAATTGCAGATTTTTTTGAAATTTTTCGAAAAAGTTCTATATTATATATACAGCAATTTTAACACGAAGAACTATGCTACAAATTAGCCGAATAGAGCAACATTACCGATTTGCGTATGAATGTGTGAACGGAGAGATTGGAGAAAAGTCTTTCTGGCAGACTTTTATTGGTGAAACCTTTAAGGGGCACTCCGAGTATAAGCGCATTAAGTTTTGCGGCATTAAGACTATCGACAAGGGAGCTTTCGATGGATGCACAGAGCTTGTCGAATTGCACATTCCGAGAAGTGTAGAGTTTATCCACCCCGAGGCTTTTTCCAACTGTCCAAAACTTAGTCGTGTTGTCTTCGAGAAGGGAATTCTCGAGATCGAGATGGCAATGAACGCTAAGTGCAGCGTGGAGATGTCGTTATTTCCGCCGTTCAAAGACTTTTTGGACGCACTCACCAAGAGCCGAGGTGCACGATTGATTACCAGCGACAACCCTTCTGACAATAATTGGGAATAATACTCAACTTCTCAATGCCGAGAATCCCGAGTACTACACCATCGGCGAGGTAGCTGAGAATAGCACTATGGTGCAAATATACTAAAAGAGATAAATGTATGGAAAATAGAGAGTTATCTGTTGCAGATGTGGAGAATGCGTTGATGTTTGTCAGCTGCGACACCACCAATATTGATGATCCTGAAGAGGTCTTCGAGCGTAATTTCCCTTTCACTTTTAGGGATGGAAAGCTCCTTTGTTTCGAGGTTTCGCCCGATGATGTAGATACCGATTTCGATATGTCGGAATACGACGAGGTGTTCCGTGGTCGATATACTTTGGAGAAGTACAGCTCTCTTCAAGCCTTTGCTAATGCGGTGCTAAACCGTGAGGGCAAGGAGTATGTGAAGGCGCTCTACTACGACGAGGAGTTGGTTGTGGATAATAGATTCACCTTTACACTCTTCAATGATAAGCGTGAGGCTGTATTCACCTACTCCAAGGTTGTTGAAGTCGAGTTGCCTAAGCCGATTGCTCAAGAGGAAGATGTAGAAGAGAGAGATCCGGTAGCTATGTCAAGATCGCTGGAGCGAACTCTGGAAATTCACGACGATAAGTTCCGCAGAGATCGACGTGTGGTTTTATTCCATCTCTTTGTGCTTGTGGCTGTTACGGCACTTGTGTGGTGGATGGGCGATAGCGCAGGTTGGACATCGCTTGGAAAGTGGTTGATTTCGATAACCTCGGGTCTCTACTTTGCGCAGTGGTTGTGGAGCAATGTTCCACACGAGCATCTCGGAGTCTTTGAGAATGATGAAAGACGAGCAGAGGGTCGCCCTTGGATAAATGGCGGATTTATCATTGGATTACTCTTAACGCTTGCTAATGTAGTATACTGCGCTTATAATCCGCCTTTCGAG
>JAFYQY010000023.1 GCA_017559685.1 Alistipes sp. | reverse complement strand
ACAGCAGTCGGAATCTAACGAGGATGATTCGACCACCGAGGTGGAGGATGATAAGAGCGTTCTCTCGGTTCACGCCGACCGCAAGACGCACCTCGTGAAATTGGCCAATATTCTCTACCTGGAGAGTGCGGGCGAGTATGTACGTCTGCACCTGACAGACGGAACAAAGTTGGTTACTCTCTTCCGCTTGAAGAATATGGAGAGCACCTTGCAATCTTCGCAGTTTATGCGTGTTCATCGCTCCTATATCGTCAATTTGAGCCATATTGCGGGTTATACCAAAGGTCGCTTGTTTCTCACGAACGAGGACTATATTCCGATTGGCGAGAATTATAAGGAACAGATTATCAACTATATAAATAGTATGCAATAAATCAAAAAAAATATAGATATTATGAACTTAATTAAAAGAGTTTTGACGACATTGGCCGTTGTATTTACAGTCTTGCCATTGTCGGCAGCCGAGGGTGTGACGCCTATGCGTGAGGTGCGTGATATGGCACGCAAAGCAAAGGTGGTGGAGGTTACCGAGGATATCCTTATCGAGGGATATATGATTGGTCAGCCTTATGGCCAGAACAACGAGATGAATGTCTCGGTGCACTATGCGAGTTTGCAGAATGGCGACCTCGCAACGGGCTATATCGAGTCGTTGAGTGGCGATGCAGGCTTGCGAATTAAGTTTGCCGAGCGTCCAATGACGAAGAAGTTCCCTCGTTATGCAAAGGTTATCGTTACGCTCAAGGGCACAACACTTCGTTGCGATGAGCCTGGTCGAGTAACAATCGACGGTTTGACCGATTCGCACATTCGCAACCTCGTGCAGTGTACTAAGGCCGATTTGCCTCTCAAGGCGAAGTATATCAGCGAGCTTTGCGACGATGATGTCTACACCTATGTGACAATCAAAGATTGTGAGATTGTGTTCAAGGATGGTTCTTACTCGAATGTTTACGAGCGCTATGTATTGCAGACTTCGATCAACAAGAAGGTGAAGCCATTCAAGTCGATGGACTGCTGGGCGACACTCTTGTGCGATAAGCAGGGCGGCTCGATTTACGCCCTTGTAAATACTCTTTGTCGTTGGCGTCGAGATGGCAACGGTGTGCCACAGGGTGCAGGTAATATGCAGGGTATTTTGTCGTGCGCAACACACCCTCGTTATGGTGGCGATGTGTTTGGCAAGTATGTTCTCCGTCCTGTTGATGCCGATGACTATGCAATGAATTGGGCTGCAAAGACCTCTTGTTACAAATCTATCGCAGAGTGGAATTGGAGCGATAACAAGAAGGCGTTTAATACCGAGTATGGCGAGATGGATAATATCACCACCGAGCGTGTTGTTGCCGATAAGGGTAAGGGCTCTTTGCGCTTGACTGTCGAGGCTGATGCTATTCGTGGTCGTGACACTAACAATCCTCGTGTAGACGCAGGCAAGGTAGAGGGCACAAAGGGCTATGGCGGTTTCGTACGCTATGGTGCAATGACAATCAAGACCGAGGCTCGCAATTGGTGGGACTGGAAGAAGGATTGCGGTAAGGGTATCGTTGCCGAGTTCTCGACTAAGGATATCTCGGGCGAGAATTTGCTCTTTGGTTTTACCTTTGCTGCGGGCGAGATTTCGGCTGTAACATCTTATGGCTTCCCTGTATTTTGGAATGTGGAGTACTCGACCGATGGCAAGAAGTGGAGTGCAGTCGAGGGTAGCGCACCTAAGAAGTTGCGCTCGTTGCCTTGGCATTGGGAGCAGAAAGTTCACGGCATTCACTACGATAGCGTATTGGCGGGTGCTGGCTATACCGAGCATATGGTCTTGTTGCCAAAGTCGTTGTTCGGAAAGTCGAAGGTGTATGTAAGAGTTGTGCCTGTAGCGAAGAATAGCGCCACACTCGGTTACGACTATGCCGAGAATGGTGCTTTGCGTTACAATTCGATGGATATGACTGTAGTTAATTTTGGCTCGGTAGTAGTTCGTTACAACTAATTTAAAGGTGCAGATTATGAGAAAGTTATCTATATTTATAGCAGTTGTTTTGGCGGTGTTTAGCGCAAAGGCTAACGAATCGTATTTGAAGGTTGCGCCAAATATGTCGCCCGAGGCATCGAAGTATGCCATAGCGGCACTCGACTATACCCAGTTTACAGCACTCGAGACCACCGCAAATGGTCGTTTGTGGGCTTCAGTGTTGTGTGGTGGCGATAGTCCCGAGGGCTTTTTGACACTCTCGTATAGCGACTCGCAGGGTAAGTCGTGGGTAGAGCACAACCTTGTTCTCGACGCTCGTGCCGAGAAGTTGTCGGTGCGTAACGGTGTGCTTTGGCGCTCGCCGAAGGGCGAAATGTGGCTCTTCTACGCAGTATATGACGGCTACTACGATGGTCGTGGCTCGATGTGGGCTATGGTCTGCAAGGAGCCTGATGCAAAAAAGCCTGTTTGGGGGTCTCCTGTCTATCTCGGCGTAGGTATTCCTACCGGCCGTCCAGTTGTGAATAATCAGGGCGAGTGGTTGCTTCCTACCGCATTGTGGGGTAGAGAGGTAATGAGCTACGACAAGGCTCTCTATATTGCGAATAAGTGGGAGACTCCTCGTCTCGTTTCGCCTTATGCCGACAAGTATCACGAGTTTGACTCGAAGCGTGGTGCAGGTCTCTACATCTCTCGTGATGGCGGTGCATCGTGGAGCGAGCACCTCGGTGTTGTAAAATGCAAAGATGAGGCTGTCGATGCCCGCTATAACAACCCGCAGATGTTTATCCACAGTGACGGCTCGGTGCGTATGGTAGTGCGTACTTCGGGTACAGCGTGGAGCTATGTATCGACTTCGCAGAATGGTGCAGAATGGAGCACGCCTACTCGATTTGTGTCGGCTCCAGATCAGAATTTTGCAGTTCATCGTCTTTCGGACGGTAAGTTGCTTATGGTGCGTAATGCACGCTTCGACAGAAACCTCTATTGGTATCCAGAGGGTATGTATGCATACCTCTCGGATGACTGCGGTGCAACTTGGTATGGCGGTTTGCGTCTTGCAACCGATGTTGCAACTATCAACCCTGTTGTTGCTGAGGGTCCAAAGGGCGATATATATATCGTAACCCACCACGAGCCTGAGACAAAGTGCGAGAATAAGCTCTTTGTCACTTCGGTGGGTGAGATTGATGCTGCGACTGCCGATTACGAGAACAACCCTAAGAATCAGCGAGTTGTACTCACTGTGCAGGGTGCTGGTGCGGCGCTTGCAGCAGAGACAAGAGCAATTACTGCTCCTAAGACCGATTGGGCTTCCGAGAGTATTCGTATCGGAACCTACAACATCCAATATCCTATTATGAATTGGCCAGAGCGTTGCTTGACTACCGTTGCGCTTATTAAGGATTATAAGTTCGATGTGTTCGGCTCGCAGGAGCCTCACTTGCCACAGATTGAGGATATGATGAAGCATATCGGCGATGAGTATGCGTGGGTAGGTCAGAATGTATCGGGTGATAATAACGATAGAACTCACCACTTCAACCCGATATTCTACCGCAAGGAGCGAGTTGAGTTGCTCGACTATAATACCGTATGGCTCTCGGATAAGGAGTGTACTCCGGGTTATGGCGCTCGTTCGTCTCGTCTCTTCACTTGGGCAAAGTTCCGTGATAAGAAGACAGGTAAGGAGTTCTTCCTCTTCAATGGTCACTACGACCACCGAGGCTATGAGGCTAAGATTGTCTCGTCGTATATCGTTCTCAATATGATTCGCAAGGTTGCGAAGGGTATGCCGTCGTTTGTTTCGGCCGACTACAATTCTGACGATAAGAGCGAGGCGTATAGCGTGTTGCAGTCGTCGGCTCTCTTGAAGGATACAATGTTGGCAACCGAAAATGCTGTGAATAAGCAGTATCAGTCGCATACCAGCTATCAACCTGCCGAGTCGAAACCTGCTAATGGTCGCCATATCGACCACCTCTTCTACACTCCGAATGCGGTGAAGATTAACCGTTGGGAGCTTATTATTAAGTCTTACGACGGCAAATATGGCTCCGACCACTTGCCGATATATGTAGATTGCGTAATCGCAAACTAATACAACTAATAAACTCAACGAAAAAGGTTTTGCCAAAAAAAGGTAAAACCTTTTTTGTTAAGGATATATTTTGCTATATTTGCGCCCAAATATAGAGTTATGAAGAGAGGTCTACTTGCATTGTCGCCTGTAGTGGTATTGTTGGCAACCTATTTGGTTATGTCGCTCGCATCGGGCGACTTCTACCGCATATCGATATCGACAGCATTCGTCGTGGCGGCAATATATTCGGTTGTAGCCTTGCGAAGTGTAAGCCGTTCATTGCAGGAGCGTGTAGGTATCTTCTCGGAGGGTGCTGCCGACAAGAATATCCTCTATATGATTTGGATATTCATCTTGGCGGGCATCTTTGCCACTACGGCCGATGCAATTGGCGCAGTCGATGCCACAGTAAACTTTACGATGCACTTCGTGCCTACGCAGTTCTTGCCTGCGGGTATCTTTATTGCAGCGTGCTTCGTTTCGCTCTCGATAGGTACGTCGGTAGGTACAATCGTGGCGCTTACCCCTGTAGTTACGGGCTTGGCAGCGAAGATGGGCGTCGATACAGCGCAGATGGTCGCAATCGTTGTCGGAGGAGCATTCTTTGGCGACAACCTCTCGTTTATCTCCGATACCACCATTGCAGCCACTATGTCGCAGGGTTGCAAGATGAAGGATAAGTTTCGCACCAACCTCTTGATTGTTCTCCCTGCAGCAATTCTTTCGCTCGGTTTGTATATCTTCTTGGGTATGTCGGGCGAGGAGCTTGTTGGGGATGCAAATTTGGCTGAGTGGTACAAAATCATCCCATATCTCCTTGTGCTCGTATGTGCTATTGCGGGCGTCGAGGTGCTTGTTGTGCTCGTTCTGGGCATCTTGGCTACGGTGCTTATCGGTGTATTCAGCAACTCGGCTTCGGGCGTGGAGTTGTGCGAGCAGGCGGGCAAGGGGGTCCTTTCGATGGGCGAACTCATTATCGTAACCTTGATGGCTGGCGGTTTGATGAATATGGTGAAGCAGAGTGGTGGCTTCGAGTATATCACTCGCCTTATCACTCGTAGCGTGTCGGGTCGTCGAGGTGCCGAGGGTGCTATTGCGGGCTTAACCTTCTTGACCGATGTCTGCACAGCAAATAATACGATAGCGATACTTACCGTTGGCCCTATTGCTCGAGATTTGAGCAAACGATATGGTGTATCGCCACGCAAGTCGGCGAGCTTGATGGATACAGCATCGTGCTTTGCGCAAGGTATTTTGCCCTATGGAGCGCAGTTGCTTATGGCAAGCGGTTTGGCTGGTATCTCTCCAATCGAGATAATTCCACACCTCTACTATCCTATGGCAATAGGTGTGATGGTGTTGCTTGCGATTGTATTTCAATTTCCGAGAATTAAAGAGAACAAATAAAACCCAATGACAAGATTTTTTACACTCGTATTGATGGCTATAGTAGCGCTCTTCTTGGCGTGCGAGCCAGAGTATCCATTTGGCGGCGACGAACCAAATGACGACGACAAAACTGAGGAGCCTATTCCAGTGCCAAAGCCTGAGGAGCCAGAGCCTGACAATCCGACTCCCGAGCCTGAACCAGACCCAACACCTGAGCCTGAAGAGCCTGCTGAGGTTACAGCGACATTGACCTATGCGGAGTGCGCTGATGCGGTTGGAGGCTACGGACAAGCCAATAACTACAAGAATAGCTATGGTACGTGGGTGATTTGCGCCTACAACTTTGGCTCGGCAATTCAGCTCAACAAGAACAAGGTGGCTTACGTCGGTACTCCAACTTTCGAGGGCGACATCAAGAAGGTCTCACTCAAGTTCGTCGAGAGCTATTCGGGCGATATTTATCTCTGTTCGGAGGCTGGTACAACATCGGTCGCAGGACAGTTTGAGTCGTTCAAGTGTAGTGGCACAAGCGCAGAGTACACTTTGACAACTTCGGGACATAAGTCTCTCTATATCCGCTCGTCGGCGTGCGCACGTATCTCGCAGATTACTATCGTAGCAGGCGGTAGCGCAGGTGGCAATGGCGGTGGTACTACACCAGAGCCAGACCCAACACCCGATCCAACTCCCGATCCGACACCAGAGCCAGAGCCTGATCCAACTCCAGACCCTACGCCTGGTACCAACCCAAGCACCTACGCCTACGATTGGGCTGAGTTGCCTGTGATGGTCGATTCAAACAAGGATGGCCGTTTGGATAGCAATACCTCGCTCTACTATGCACACCACATCTGCGCAGGTAGCGAGAAGAACGCACAGCGCAATGGCACAGCTCGCAACTATACCGTATGTTACAGCGGAACTCATCACTGCCCTGTTTGGGTTGCAGCACCTCGTCACAAGTCGTACGAGAGCGGTGCTTCGAGAACAGACGCCTATGGCAAAGACCCTAAGATTCCGAGCGATATTCAGTACAACAGCAAGAGTACGGGTGGCGGTTGCAACAAGGGCCATATGCTTGGCTCGGCAGAGCGCCTGAGCTCGACAGCAACCAACAAGCAGGTGTTCTACTACACCAATATTGCACCGCAGTATAGCGATACCTTCAACACAGGTGGTGGTGCGTGGAACAACCTCGAGGATCACATCGACGGCCTCGTGTGTAGCGATACGTTGTATGTAGTTATCGGTTGCTATTTCGAGAAGTTCTCGAAGAATGGCGCATCGGCTTCGCCAAAGACCATTTCGTTTGGTGGTCGAGACGATGTGTCGTGCCCAACAATGTTCTACTACGCTTTGTTGCGCACCAAGAAGGGTAGTTCGGGCAAGCGAGTGCAGGATTGCTCGGCAAGCGAGTTGCAGTGCGCTGCATTCACAATCTGCCACGAGATGGCGAAGGGTCACAAGCCTCAGGCTGCCGATATGATGTCGATTGCCGATTTGGAGAAGCTCACAGGCTTCACCTACTTCCCGAATGTGCCGAATGCACCGAAGTCGACCTATAACTCTTCGGACTGGTTGTAAACCTACCCCGGTTCACGGTAGAGATAAAAGAAAACCGAGCGCAAAACGCTCGGTTTTCTCGTCTATTTATCCTTGTAGAATTACTTCTGCTCCTCAGCCTTGAATACCTTAACCTTGATGGTCTCGAAAGCCTTTGTAAGCGACTCAATCGAGTTCTTGGCAGCATCGAACTTTACGGTCACGGTCTTAGCTGAAACATTAACCACAACGTCCTTGATTCCCTTCTCGTAAGGGATAGAGTTCATAACCTTCTGTGCGCAGTGGTGGCAATCCAAATCGGTTGTGAAAACCACGGTTGCAATCTTCTTCTCAGCCTTCTCCTTTGGTGCAGCGATTGCTACGCCTGCAACCATTGCCAATACAGCAAACAATGCAATAATCTTCTTCATAGTTAGTTAAGCTTTTAGCCTTTAGCCATTGGCCATTGGCTTTTATTTGTTTTTATTTTGTTTTATTTTTTTGCTAAGGTAATAGCTCTTAATACAGGTTAAATCGTACTCCGATATAAGCCTTTGCTCCCATCAATGGTCCCCAAATCAACGACGAGTTGAAATCGGTCGAATATGGCGCATCTGCCGAGATAATCGGCTCCTTCTGCTTGTAGTTGAGAATATTCTCGCAACCCACATAAATCTCCCACTTCTTGATGCGACGTGATACCTGCGCAAAGAGCATCGGGTAGATAGGCGAGAGGGTAGACTCCTCCAAGTTACCTGTCTGTGTCGGTATGCGTGCAGGGCCATTCAACTGCGCTGTGAAATCGAATGTCCACTTACGCATATTGGTTGCGTACTGCAAGTTAATCAACGCCTTGTAACGGCTTACAAGCGGACGCTCAACCATTGTCGGAGTACCGTTGTTGTTGATTGTGTAGCGAGAGTCGGTATAGCGGAATGTCGCAAAGATATCGAATCGCTGAATCGGTGTCCACGTAAGGTCAATCTGCGCCGTGTGAGTGCGAGACTTGCCATCGCTGTTGTATACGTCAATAGTCCAAGGGTTGCCCTCCTGGTCTACCACTACAGTGTTGAAAATTTTGGTGTAGAAGTAGTCCACGCTTACGGTGAGGTCGTTAGGTGCAAAGGTCGAAAAACTCTGCGAGAACGAGCCTCCTGCAGTCAAAGCATCCTCCATACGGTCGAGGTGACTGTCGATATTTATCGTGCGACCTGTCGCCATAATGCCGATATTGTCGGTTACGATATCGGTAGGGCGGTGTCCCAAACCTGCCGAGCCTCGCAAAATGGTTGTTGGCGTGATGTTCCACTTGATGTGCGCACGAGGTGTTACGAGGTGCTTCTTGAAGAAGAAGGCGTAGTCGTAGCGCAAGCCTGCCACCACCGAGAGCTTATCCTTGATGTTGTAGGTGTACTCGGCGTAAGCGCCAACCTCGCTCTCGTTGCGGTGTGGAGCAAGCGCCTTATTCTCGCCGTTGTAGTTCGGGTAAGTCCAATCCTGTAACTTCTCGTCTACCCAGCGTGACGATGCTGCAACGCCCGAAATGAGCGATGAACGAGGCGAGAAGTAGTGAGCATACATAGCATTTGCGGTGGTCATATGCTGACGACCGATGTAGGCCTTATCTGCACCGAAATAGGCATTCTCGTCGAAGAAGTCATAATCCACTACGAATGCGATATTCGAGCGCAACTCCTCGTTGTTATCCTTGTCGAAGACAGCCTCGCCAACGGGCTTTCCGAGCTTGAAATAGGCGTTAGCCTCCTGATTCTTGACCTCCGAGCCGTAGATGTTGTTCGTATGCCAATCGTCTCTCCAATTATCGCCCTCACGCAACGTCGGCTTGTAACCTACCTGACCACCGAGACGGTAGTCGTTAAGGTATTTTGCACCCCAACGCACCTGCAAACCACCATCACCCTGATAGAGCCAGCGGTTAGCGATGTTGAACTGACGCATCATCGGCATATCACGAAAACCATCCTCGTTAGCGTCGTGCTCCATAGTATCCATCGAGGCGTGCGCCAAGATAACGGTCGAGAGACGCTTATCCTTGCTTACAGGTATTGCCGACGAGAGGTTAATCTCGGGCTTGAGGTGTGTGTCGAGATAGACATTGAGGAACATTCGCTCCTCGTCGGTAGGCTTGCGGTGCTCGAGGTTAATCTGTCCTGTGATAGCCTCGTGACCACCCGTAACCGACGAAATACCCTTCGAAACCTGAATTGACGAGAGCCACATACCTGGTGTGTAGCTCAAGCCATAAGGTGCTGAAAGGCCACGCATAATGGTGCGATTCTCGTCGAGAATCTGTGTGTATGTACCCGCCAAACCGAGCATCTTAATCTGTCGAGCACCCGAGATAGCGTCGCTAAAACCTACGGTTACCGAAGCCGAGTTTTCGAAACTCTCTGCCAACGAACAGCACGCCATCTTGCAGAGACCTGCGAACGAGATGGTCTCGCTCTTGAGCAGACCATCCTGGCGGATATAGTTGCCGAGGCTGCCATCCACCACTACGGCATCTACCGCAACACCCTCAGCAAGACGAAACTCCACCTCACGCACCTTCTGCTCCACACGAATGGTGTCGTTCGTATAGCCGAGGAATGTGGCAACGAGTGCATCATTGCCCTTTACTCGGTAGAGCGAGAAGTTGCCCTCGAGGTCGGTAGCGGCACCAACTGAAGTGTCAGCCCAATAGACCGACGCTCCAGGGAGTGGCTTACCCTGCGAGTCTACCACCTTTCCCGTGATGTTCTGTGCCGATACGATGGTCGTACCTGCAATAATTGACAGTATGAATAGTAATGCTCTCTTCATTTATAAACCTTTAGATGAGTCCGCACTCAGCAAGTTTCTCGACCCAAGCCTTTGCGTCGTTCTCGGCAACAGCGAGGTCGATGTTGTAGGTCTCTACGAGGATGTTGGCAACATCTGCCACCTCGAACTCCTTGCCCTGCAACTCGTTCCAGAGTAATAACGACGAATCGTTCAAAGATATTATGCGAGTCATATCGCAACCTGCAGTACCCTGCATTATAACCACATTTTCGCCCGCCATCGAGCGCACTTTGTATCCTTCCTTAAATTTCATAATTATTCTAATTATGGCGCAAAGATAGTAAAAAACAATAAAGCAACCAAAAAATTGGTTGCTTTATCTCTAAGCGTTGGCTCTCTGTCAGACTACAAGCTGATAGCCTCAGAAGGACAAACACCTGCACACGCGCCACACTCGATGCACTTGTCAGCATCAATTACATAGATGTCGCCGGCGGTGATAGCCTCAACCGGACACTCATCGATGCAGGTACCGCATGCGATACACGAATCTGAAATTTTGTAAGCCATAATAAATCGATTTATTAGTGTTAAATAACAGTACAAAGTTACGCTTTAATTCTTAATTATCCAAAAAAAATCATATCTTTGTGGTGTTGAACAATCTATAAACTGCAAAAATGGAGCCGAAAACGACATCAGTACGCCTAACTTTTCTCGGTACGGGAACTTCGCAGGGAGTGCCTCTCATAGGTTGCGACTGCGCTGTCTGTCGCTCGACCGACGAGCGTGATGTACGACTTCGCACCTCGGCTATGGTGGAGGTGGGCGACAAGCGATTTATTATCGATGCAGGCCCCGATTTCCGTCAGCAACTCTTGCGTGAAGGCGTTTCGCACATCACCGCTATATTGCTTACTCACAAGCATAAAGACCATCTTGGCGGTCTCGACGATGTCCGAGCCTTGAACTTTGTCGATTATCCGCAAGCGATACATACCGTTCATATCTACGGCTCGCACGATACCTGCGAGTGCGTGCGCAAAGATTTCGACTACGCTTTTTCGGAAAACCCGTATCGAGGAGTTCCGCATATGGCTTTGCACGAATTTGCAACCGAGCCATTCGAGATTGAGGGCGTCGAGATCGTTCCGATTAAGGGCGAACACTCACGATTTGAAGTTACGGGCTTCCGTTTCGGCAAGTTGGCCTATCTAACCGATTTTAAGAAGATTAGCGACGAGGAGAGTGTAAAATTACAGGGCGTAGAGATGTTGGTTGTCAATGCCTTGCGATTTGAGCCTCACGACTCCCATTTCTCGGTCGATGAGGCGATGCAACTCATAGAGAAGGTTGCCCCTAAAAAGGCATATCTGACCCATATGTCGCACGATATTGGGTTGCATTGTGTGGCAAACTTGCGCCTAAGTGAAGGTGTAGAATTTGCCTACGATGGTCTTACGGTTGAAGTGTAGTGCATTTAATTAAAATAGAACGATTTACGACCAAACTACTATGAAGAGACGATTAGAATCATTGGATGTATTGCGTGGTGCCGACCTATTCTTTTTGTTGGCCGTAGGCCCCGTGATGCGACGTCTTATCAAAACTCTCGATATCGGTTGGCTCAACGACTGCTATTGGCTGTTCGACCACGTGGAGTGGCAGGGCTTTTCGCCGTGGGATATAATTATGCCTTTATTTGTCTTTATGACGGGTATAACCATTCCGTTTGCGCTTGGTCGTATGCGTGAGGAGCGCACCTATGGCACAGCCTTGTGGCGCATTGTGCGACGAGTGGTGGTGCTTTGGGTCTTTGGTTTGATTTGCCAGGGCGGTCTCTTCGATAAAAACGATAGCACTATATATTTATATAGCAATACCTTGCAGGCTATCGCTGTGGCATACGCAGTGTCGGCTATTATGTTCCTGTTTACCAAGTTGCGTACGCAGATTGTAGCCGCAGTGGTGTTGCTGTTGGGTTATTGGGCAGCTATGGAGTTTATCTCGGTGGATGGCTATGGCGGTGGTAACTACACACCGAATGGCAACCTTGCCGAGTGGGTAGATAATGCAGTTCTTGGTCGCTTCCGTGACGGTGCAAAGGTGGTTGATGGAGTAGTAGTCTTTAAGGAGAGTTACCACTACACTTGGATACTCAGTTCGCTGACCTTTATAGTTACGGGTATGCTCGGAATGTTCGCTGGCGTTATCGCTAAGTCGAAGATAGAGGAGAAACGCAAACTATGGTGGTTTGCGGGCACGGGCGCAACGATGGTTGCTGCGGGCTTGGTGTGGAGTATCTGGCATCCTATTATCAAGATGATATGGACTTCGTCGATGACGCTCTTTTCGGGTGGAATATGCTTCATCTTGCTGTGGCTCTGCTACTACCTTATCGACTACAAGGGCTATCGCAAGGGTTTGACGCTCTTCAAGGTCTACGGTATGAACTCGATTGCCGCCTATATGATGCCTAAATTCTTGAAGGTGAGAGCCGTTTTGGCTGCATTGCTCTATTGGTTGGCATTCTGTATTGGCGACGAGTGGACGGCTATGGTGGTTACCGTGGCGAATGTGGCGGTGCAGTACTACCTATTATACTATATGTATAAGCGAGAGATATTCTTGAAGGTGTAGTGCTCAATTGCATACTATTTGTATGTTTAGTTCTCACACACTAAAAACAAATAGTATGAATCAATCTATCACAATTCACGCAAACGACAAGGGCCATTTTGTCCTTGCCGACTCTTGTAAATTAGAGAAACTCAATCCGAAGGAGTTGTTGCTCTATTCGACAGCACTTTGTGCGGGTATGACCGTGCAGTCTATAGCCGAGAAGGAGCGAGTAAAACTTCTCAAACTCGAAATTAAGATGTCGGGCGAACTCGATACCGAGAAGGTCGAGGGTCGCAGTCAGTTCCTCTCTTTCGATATCTCCTACAATATCGAGTGCAAGCATATCGACGACCAGGCGAAGGTTTCGCACGCCGTACGACTTGCCAACGACAAATATTGCGGAGGCTTGGTTATGTGTCGCAAGATTGCGCCCGTATCGCACTCTATATCGATTGTCAGCATCGAGGTCGAGAAGTAGAGTCAATAAACCAAAAGCGAATGATTGTTCCGTTGTAGAGTTAAACTCTGCAACGGAATTTTTGTGCTACGATGTTAGAGATAAATAATAAATCGCTATATTTGCTATTAGAAACAAAAATAACAGACGTGATGAAAAGAAGAATGACTCTAATTTTGGCAATGTTGGTGTTTATGTCGGCACCCGCTTTCGGACAGACCAAGTCGAATATCGAGAAGCAACTCGAGCAACTCGGTTTGCAGAATGTAGCCGAGCAGATACCAGGCATTGAGGTCTATATGGTCTACGCTACGCCATATAACTTTATGGGTAGGGTGCTCTATAACGACCTCGACGAGGCATATCTTGTGCCCGAGGCTGTCGAGAAGTTACGAAAGGCAAACGATTTGTTGCGCAAGAAACGAATGGATCTCCACTTGGTGGTCTACGACGCTGCGAGACCTCGCTTTATTCAGGAGCAGATGTGGAAGGTTGTCGAGAATACCGATCTTCAATCTTTCGTTGCCAACCCGTATAAGAGAGGTGGTGGCCCGCACAATTACGGTATTGCCGTCGACGTAACCCTTGTAGACTGTACCGGACATCCTATCCCAATGGGCTCGGAGTACGACTATTTTGGCGACCGCTCGAGAACAGATATTGAGCAACAGCTCCTCGAGAAGGGCGAAATAACTCGTCGAGAGCTTGAAAATCGTCGCCTTCTGCGTGAGATTATGGTCGAGGCGGGTTGGCGTGTCGATCCTGCCGAGTGGTGGCACTTTAATGCAATGCCACTTGCCGAGGCGAGCCAAAGGTTGCAGGTTATAAAGTAGCCTTGCTTAATAATGAAAATAGCGGTCTCGAAAGACCGCTATTTCTTTGTATAGTAAACTCTCTACTATTTGTAGAAGAGTGACGAGATCGACTGATAGTTGTGTACACGCTCGATGCACTCTGCGATGATGTCAGCGCACGAAAGAACGGTAAACTTCGACAAGTCCTTCTCAGGGTTGAGCGGAATAGTATCGGTTACGATAACCTCCTGCAATGCGCTCTCGTTGATGCGCTCGTAAGCCTTGCCCGACAATACAGGGTGGGTGATAGCTGCACGAACACTCTTTGCGCCACGCTCCATCAACATATTGGCAGCCATACAGATAGTACCTGCGGTGTCAATCATATCGTCTACGATAAGGATGTTGCGTCCCTCAACCTCGCCGATAGCGGTCATCGAGCCAACTACGTTAGCCTTTGCACGCTCCTTGTGCGAGATGATGATAGGTGCCTCGAGCAACTTAGCGTATGTGCTGGCACGCTTTGCACCGCCCATATCAGGAGAAGCAATCGAGAGATCCTCGATGCCGAGGCTCTTGATGTAAGGGATAAAGATTCCGCTTGCGTAGAGAGCATCAACAGGAACATCGAAGAAGCCCTGAATCTGATCTGCGTGCAAGTCGAGGGTCATAACACGGTCAGCACCTGCTACTGAGAGCATATTTGCTACGAGAGCCGATGTGATAGGTACACGTGGACGATCCTTGCGGTCCTGACGTGCCCAACCGAAGTAAGGAATTACTGCAACTACCTTCCAAGCCGAAGCACGCTTAGCTGCGTCAATCATCATCAACAACTCCATCAAGTTGTCCGACTTAGGGAATGTTGACTGAATAATGAACACGGTACAGCCACGAATCGACTCGATGAAGTGTGGTTGGAACTCGCCGTCGCTGAACTCTACTACTTCGCACTCGCCGAGAGTGGTGCCGTAAGCAGCAACGATTTTTTCTGCAAGGTAGCGTGATGCACGACCTGTAAAGAATTTAATTTTGTGGATAGCCATACTATAATTATTTATTTAAGTATAAGTTCTAAATAATAAGGCAGTTAGCCATTAACCTTTAGCCATTGGCTTTTATTCGTTTGCAAAAATAGTCTTTTTATAGCACTATTCAGCATTTTCTGCTAAGATTTTTTCAACAAATGCAACAATTTCGTCACGACCTTGTCCGTTTTCGCTCGACGAGAGCAACATCGGAGGCATCTCCTCCCACTGCTCCGAGAGTCGTTTCTTGTAGGCCGTAACGGCACGCTGAGTCTGTGTTGCCGACTGCTTGTCGCACTTTGTGAAGATGAGGGCAAAAGGTACGCCACCTTGTCCCAACATCTCGATAAACTCCAAATCTATCTTCTGAGGCTCCAAGCGAGAGTCTACCAGCACGAAGAGATAGTGCATCTTTTCGCACTTGAAAACATAGTCCAAGATAATCTTAGCGAAGGCTCCACGCTCCTTTTTCGAGGTGCGTGCGTAGCCATAACCAGGAAGGTCTACCAAGTACCACTGATTGTTGATCAGGAAGTGATTTATCAACTTGGTTTTACCAGGCGTTGCCGATACCTTTGCGAGACCCTTGTGTCGGGTTAACATATTGATTAGCGACGACTTACCAACGTTGCTTCGTCCGATGAAAGCGATATCTTTCAACGAATCTTTAGGTACTTGCGATATGCGCTCCGAGGAGCATTTGAACTGTGCTTTCGTGATCATTTTTACAAACTATTTAACCTCGGTAAGCTCGAGAATAACGCTCTTCCAATCGTTTGTCGGACGCACCTCGCTGAGTGGCTCGTTCGACTTGATGCTTCTTGCAAGTTCAGGCAAAACGATACCCTCCTGCATCAAAACCTTACCGCTAACAACCTTGCCATTGAGGCGTACAGGCTTGCCCTCAACCTCAGGGGCAACCTCACGGATGCGATACTTGGCATCAGCCTTCAAGCCCTGCAAGCGGATGATAGGTGCGGTCATCTCACGCCAGATGAGGTGGCGGTAAGCGAATACTACAGCCTTATCCTTCGCCTCGTTCACATACATCAACGATGTGTAGTTGCGGTCGCCATCGTAAGGTGAGATAAGACGAAAGAGATCACCCTGCTGTACGATTGGACGAATAGTCTTATACTCTGCGATTGCACGCTTTGCGTACTCACGCTCCGAAGGGTTCAACTTAGCGGGAACCATCTCCATTCCGAGACGACACATCGAAGCTACGTCGAAGCGGAACTTGATAGGCACAAGACGCTGTGTATATTTGCTGTATGCCGAGCCTACGTGAGCGGCCAACATATTAGCAGGGTAGAAGTTGAGCGAACCCCACTGGATAAGAATACGGTGGTAAGCGTCGGTCTGGTCGCTGGTCCACATCTCCTGGAAATATGGCATAAAACCATAATTCAAGCGGGTACCACCCGATGCGCACAACTGAATAATTACCTTTGGATACTTCGCACGAATTCGCTTGAGAATATTCTCGAGTGCGAGTGTGAACTCTACCTGCAAGTTCGACTGCAATGCCTTTGGAAGATACTGTGACGATGCGTTAAACATCTCCATATTGTTATCCCACTTAATGTAATAAACATCGGGGTTTTCGGTGAGAATATTATCTACGATGCTGAACACATAATCTTGAACTTTAGGGTTGGTCAAATCGAGCAACATCTGACCTCCGCCACGACCATACGAAGGCTCGAAATCTGGGTGACGCAACACCCAATCAGGGTGCTTCTCGTAGAGTTCACTCTTTACATTAACCATCTCAGGCTCAATCCAAATACCGAACTTCATACCACTCTTGTGGGTAAGGTCGATAAGTGGACGAATACCGTTTGGCAACTTCGACTTTGCGATGCCCCAATCGCCGAGCGAAGAGGTGCCATTGTTACGTGGATATTTTGGACCAAACCAACCGTCATCAACAACGAACATCTCGCCACCGAGCTTTGCAAAGTCGGTAATCATACCATTCAAATTCTCCTCGGTGGTGTCGAAGTGAACACCCTCCCAAGAGTTGAGCAATACCTCACGCTGTACGGTGCCGTCGAGAAGTTGATACTTGCGAGCCCACTTGTGGAGTGTGCGGGTTACACCGCCCTTACCCTCGTTTGAGTATGCGAATACCATTTCAGGTGTTACGAGCGACTTCTTGCCTGCGAGAGTGTAGTCGCTCGCAGCAGGGTTGATGCCACCCATAAAGAGTGTCTTTGCGCTATTCTGAAGTGTGTTGTGGAACTCGAAGTGGAAGTTACCCATCCATACGAGAGTACCTGCAATTACAGGGCAGTTGGTCTCGTCGAGACGGCCGTCGATGCCGAGCATAAACGATGCGTTTACGTGCTTTGCAACCTGTGAACCAGCTTGTGTGGAGATTGTCTTAACACCATTTGTGAGAGGCTCGATATGCTCGTTGCACTCGTTCTTGGTAGTACCGTCGAGGTGGAGCAACACGCAGTTATCTGACTGAAGCGGAAGAACTGCCGATAGATATTTTTGCAAAACTACAGGTTTCTTGCCCTCGTTGATGTATTCGGTGTTCATCTTGATGATGTCGCAGTCCGAATATGCCGAGTAGTTCAACTTTACGGCAAGAGTAGGGTGCGCCACATCACGCAATAAGAGCGAGAGGGTAGAGACGTTGCCCTCTTTGCTCTCGGTTATCTTTTCAACAACTAACTTTACGGCATTGTCGCCATCGTGCTGCTTTACGAGCGAAGCGAAAGGGCGGTCGCAACGAGTACCGTATGCAGGGTATGCCTCCTGCTTGTGGAGTGTTCTTCCGGCAGCCTTTACGTCGCTAACCTCAGCACGTGAACCGTAGTAGAGGAAGTATGGAGTCTTACCCTCCGAAGCCGAAATGATGATTGTTGAGTTTGGTGTAGAGAGAACGTAGTCTCTCGCTTGTGCTGCGAAAGAAATCGCTATTGCACCAATAAAAAAGAGAACTTTTTTCATTGAAAAAATAGTTGTTAGTGTTATATTTTTCGCAAAGATAATAAAAAGTGGGTAATAAAGCGTAAAAAGTAAAACTTTTTTGTATCTTTGCACCTTGATATAAAATGGGCAAAAGCGCCCTTTGTGTAGCGAAGGAAAATTAAAAACAAAAGCAGACGATAAAATTATGAAGAAAGAGTGGAATGATGTTCGTGAATTTCACGAGAAGTTTGGTCATCCAGTAGCAGAGCAGCCTGTGATGATTGCCAAGAAGCGTGCCTTGAGCCGTGCAAAGTGGATGAACGAGGAGGTTGCCGAGTTCTTGATTGCAGATGATATCTACGAGCAGGCCGATGCAATGATCGACTTGATGTACTTCGCCCTCGGCACAATGGTCGAGATGGGCTTGGAGGCTGACGAGTTGTTCGATATCGTGCAGAAGGCAAATATGGCAAAGTTGTGGCCAGATGGAAAGCCTCACTATAACCCTAAGGATAACAAAGTTATCAAGCCTGAGGGTTGGGAAGATCCAAAACCGAAGATTAAGGCCTATATTGACTCGGTAATTGCAGCAAAGAGCAAATAAAAAACGATTTTTGTCGTTATAGTTATATGAGTATCATTGTAGAGATAATAGCAGAGCACTTGCAATCGAATCGCCGCTTGGTTGTTCCCGCCTTCGGAGCCTTTATGGTTAAGGAGTCGGGCGAGTTGGTCTTTTCCGATTTGTTGCGTACCGATGATGGCGTGTTGACCTCGTTGCTCCGTAGTAGGGGCCTTAACGAGATGGAGACAGCGGTTACTATTGACCGCTTTGTCTTCGAGGTGCGCCACGAGTTGGAGCAGTATGGCTATTGTCGTTTGGGCGATGTCGGAACACTGCGTGTCGAGCCAGATACGAAGGTGTTGCGTCTCTATCCGCCTGTCAAGGGTCAGGTAGAGTATGTGGCGAAGCCTTTTATTCCAGAGCCGACTCTTGCTCTCGAGGTCAAGGCTGCGGAGCCGGTGGCTACTCCAATCAATACGGAGCCTTCGGTGCAGGGTGTGCTGTCACTCTACGATGAACCAAAAACAGAGGAGAATTCGGTTGTCGAGAAGGAGTCTCCTGCTCCGCAACCCGAGGGTGTAAAACCTCAAATCGAAACCGAAAAACCACAACCAAAAGCCAAGCGTCGAGTAAAGTTCGACTTGGTTATGGTGGTGGCTGTGGCGGTTCTCCTTATGGCGTTGGCGGCGATTGCATACGGTATCTATGTAGCTACACCTTCCGACTATGCTTCGGAGGAGATTATGGCAAAGGATGATGCCGAGATGGATGCACTCCGCACAATTAAAAATGAGTAAGAGATGATTGAAAATAGCACATTACTCTCTGTAAAACAGCGATTTGGAATAATTGGTAACTCTCCGCTTTTGAACCGAGCGTTGGAGGTTGCATTGCGTGTGGCAGCAACCGACCTGACTGTGCTTGTAACAGGCGAGAGCGGTGTGGGTAAGGAGTTCTTCCCGCAGGTTATCCACGCCCATTCGGCACGCAAGCATAACAAGTATGTTGCGGTGAACTGTGGTGCAATACCCGAGGGTACAATCGATTCTGAACTTTTCGGACACGAGAAGGGTGCTTTTACGGGAGCAATAGAGGCTCGTAAGGGCTATTTCGAAGAGGCTGACGGCGGAACTATCTTTCTCGATGAGGTGGGTGAGTTGCCGTTGGCGACACAGGTGCGTCTGTTGCGAGTGTTGCAGACAGGCGAGTTTATGCGAGTTGGCTCGGCTAAGGTGCAGAAGACCAATGTTCGAGTTGTTGCGGCTACGAACTCAAACTTGATGAAGGCTATTGCCGACGGTCGTTTCCGTGAGGATTTATACTATCGTTTGAATACGGTGCCTATTACGGTGCCAGCATTGCGAGAGCGCCCCGAGGATATATACCTTTTGTTCCGTCGCTTTGCTGCCGATGTGGCAACGCAGTACAGAATGCCTGCGATAGTGTTGGACGAGAATGCTCGAGCTGTGCTCGAAAACTACTACTGGCGTGGAAATATCCGCCAGCTCAAGAATGTTGCAGAGCAGATTTCGGCTATCGAGGAGAGTCGCAATATCACACCGCAGACCCTCGCAAAGTATCTCGTTGATGAGAACACCGTAACATCGCCGAGTGTTGCAAGTTCGGCCAAAATGGAGGATATGAACTCCGAGCGAGAGTTGCTCTACAAGATATTGTTTGATATGCGTAGTG
This sequence comes from Alistipes sp., assembly GCA_017559685.1. The sequence continues at coordinate 4,405 of JAFYQY010000023.1, read as the reverse complement.
ATATCAACGAGTTGCGCCGTATGGTGTACGAGTTGCACAGCGGATATTCGTCGTATCGTACAACCACGGCAGAACCGACCGAGCATAGCGAGATTAAGGCGTTGTTGCCTCATTCGTCTTCGCCTGCAGAGGAGGCCTTCTACACCGAGAGTGAGGTTGTGGATGAGGTGCCTCGTGAGATGACAAAGGCCGATATGCAAAGAGAGCAGATCGTTAAGGCGTTGCGTAGAAATGGCGGTAGTCGTCGTGCTGCAGCTGCCGAGTTGTTTATGTCGGAGCGCACGCTATATCGTCGAATCAAAGAGTTGAATATTGAGGAGTAAGTATGAAAAAAATAACATTTGCGTTACTTGCTGTAATGTTTTTGTTTACAGGCGGTTGCACTGTTAAATATACATTGTCGGGAGCTTCGATTCCGCCCGATGCAAAGACCTTCTCGGTGGCATATTTTCCAAATAACGCACCTATGGTTGCGCCTATTTTGAGTAGTACGCTGACCGACGAATTGACTCAACGCTTTGCAACACGAACTCGCTTGGTGCAGGTGCCAGAGGGTGGAGATTTTGCATTCGAGGGCGAGATTGTGGGTTACACCTCAACTACATCTTCGGTGTCGAGTGGCGACTATGCATTGCAGAATCGTTTGACTATTACTATCAAGGTGAACTTTACGAACGTTGTCGACGATAAGGCGTCGTTTAAGGCGAGAAGCTTCTCGGCTTATGCAGACTACGACTCGACAAAACTGCTCAATGAGGTTGAAAGTACGCTCATTCCGGAGATTGTCGAGCAACTTGTGACAGATATTTTTATGGCGGCAGCATCAAATTGGTAGAAGCGTATGTTGGTGTATAGATATTTGGCGGGCGAGGAGATTTCGATAGCGGAGTTGGATAGCGTTTTGGAGCAATATCCGTGGTTTTCGGCAGCGCAGGCAATAAAGGCTTGCGAGGGCGGCAACAATAGGCGCTATGCAGTTGATGCAGAGAAGATTGCCGAGGTTAGCGAGGGCGAGATTATAACCCGCTTTTTGCGTATGAACGACTATCGTATCGTGGCTGACGAAGGCGAGGTTGAAGGCGATGTTTGCACCGAGGCTGACATCGATGATGAGGATGATATTGTGAGCGAAGATTTGGCAGAAATCTACCTTGCGCAGGGCCTAAAAAACGAGGCGATAGAAATATATCGCAAATTAAGTTTGCAAAATTCGGAAAAAAGTGCTTACTTTGCCGAGAAAATCGAAAATATCGAGAAAAATAATTAAAAACAGATAGACTATGTACATTTTTTTGATTGTATTGATTCTTGTAGCAAGCTTGTTGATGGTGCTTGCAGTGTTGGTTCAGAACCCAAAGAGCGGTATGGCATCTAACTTTGGCGCATCTAACCAGGTTATGGGTGTTCGTCAGACTGCAGACTTCCTCGAGAAGTTCACTTGGGGTGCAGCAGCAACTATTCTCGCATTGTCGTTGCTTTCGGTTGTATTCATCGAGAATAAGGCAACTGTATCGAGCGTAGATGAGGCAGCAGCAGAGCTTCTTAATGGTGCACAGACCGAGCAGGTTGTAGACGTTCCACAGGCTGAGGTTCCAGCACAGAACTAATCACAACACAAGATTGAGGTTTGAGAGTGGAGGTTTCTCCACTCTTTTTTTGTCTCTTATTTTGCCGAATTGGTCTCAAAGAGCACAATAGCCCCGAAATAGGTAAAACACTAAAAATTTTTAATTTTTAATTTTTAAATCTCAAATTTATTTTGTACTTTTGCCTAAATTAAGAAATATAGTGTTGCTATGTTTAGAAAAGGATTGTTTTTGCTACTTGCCGTAGCGGTAAATATAGGCGTTTCGAACGCCGATAATGCGATCGATATTAAGCGTGAAACCGAGCGTGCAATATCGTTGATGGAGCACGGTCGTTATGCTGAGGCTCGTCACTCGTTGACCCTCCTGCGCAAGCAGGTGGCAATCGACGATGAGGTGTTGGTGCGTCATATCGACTTTGAATTGGCAGTGTGTGCTGCCGAGTTGCGTGACAACGAGGCCGAGAAGATTATGCTCGCCTTCTTGCGTCGCTATCCCGAGTCGGTGCACGTGAACGATGTTCGCTTTATGTTGGCGATGTACTACTGCGAGCGTGAGGACTACACTTCGGCTCGTAGCTACCTTGACAAGGTGTCGTACAAGGCATTGACCGTTGAGAACAAGGAGCGCTACAATATGCGAATGGGCTATATCGAGTTTACCTCGGGTAACTACGATAAGGCCTATAAACTCTTCTCGATATTGTCGCCTACGGGCAACTATGCCGATCACGCAGTCTACTATAAGTCGTATATCCACTATTCACGTGGCGAGTATAAGGAGGCATACAAGGGCTTTGCTTCGTTGCAAAAGAGCGACAACTACGCAAAGGTTATCCCATACTATCTCTTCCAGATTGAGTTTGCACGAGGCAACTACAAGTATGTGGTGGATAATGGCGACAAGTTGTTGGCGCAGTCGGTCGAGATTGAGCGTGCCGAGTTGATGCGTGTTGTGGCTGAGGCGTGGTATCGTCTGCAGGGTTACAACAAGTCCTATCTCTATATGTCTATGTACGAGCGTGCAGGTGGAAAGATGGGTCGTGAGGAGAACTACATCCTCGGCTATTCGGCATATCGCTCTACTGACTATGCAAAGGCTATCGATGCGTTGCGCAAGGTTGTAGAGGGTAGTGACGAGTTGTCGCAGAATGCTTCGTACCACTTGGCCGATTGCTATATCCGTCGTGACGACAAGCGTCAGGCTATCCACGCCTTTGCGATGGCGGCCGACGAGAAGTACAACAACGAGATATCGGAGGATGCGTTGTTCAACTACGGTAAGTTGCTCTTCGAGACGGGTGGTGGAACATTCAACGAGTCGATAAACGTATTGACCCGCTATGTGAATAAGTACCCTGACTCAGAGCGTGCAGACGAGGCTCGAGAGTTGCTTATTGCTGCATATTACAACTCGCACGACTACGAGATGGCCTACAAGGCGATCAAGGCATTCCCTAATCCTGACGGCACACAGCGTGCTGCGTTGCAGAAGATTGCCTACTTCAACGGCTTGGAGGCATTCCTTGCCGGCGATATGGATAAGGCGAAGTCGGCACTCGAGGAGTCACAGAAGATTGGCGTGAGTCCAAAGTATAACGCACTCTGTCTCTTCTGGCTGGGAGAGATCGAGTATAAGTCGGGCAACTACGATAAGGCAATTAGCTACTACGACTACTACATCCGTCGAGCACCAAAGACCGAGCAGGAGTATAAGATGGCGCTCTACAATCTCGGCTATGCACACTTTGCGAAAAAGAATATGGCAAAGAGTCAGAAGTCGTTTGAGGGCTTCATCTGGCTCTACAAGACGGCAGACCGATACAGAGCTGATGCTTACAACCGCTTGGGCGATGCGCAATACTCTCAGAACAAGTATGCCGATGCGGTAAAGAGCTACGAGGGTGCAGTTGCGTTGGGTACAGCGGAGCAGGACTATGCCAAGTATCAGCGAGCAATTTCGCTCGGCTTGGCGGGTAAGACAACCGCTAAGATTGGAGCTTTGCGACAGATGCAGAACGAGAATTGCGGCGACTACAACGACGATGCGGCCTACGAGTTGGGACGCACATACGTAACACTCGGTCGCTACTCGGATGGTGCTCCTGTATTGGAGCAGTTTGTCGAGAAGTATCCGCAGTCGCCATACTACACTCCAGCATTGCTCGACTTGGGCTTGGTGCACTTCAACCTCGGTAACAACGACAAGTCGTTGCTCTACTACGATAAGGTTATCACCGCAGCTCCGCAGTCGGCAGCAGCAAAGGAGGCTATTCAGAGTGTGCGTGAGATTTATGTGTCGAAGGGTAACATTAACGACTACTTCGCATACGCAGAGCGTTCGGGCGTGGAGTGCGACCTGAGTATTATGGCACGAGATTCGTTGTCGTTCCGTTCGGCTCAGAATATCTACCTTGCAAATCGTCATAGCGATGCGATAACTCACTTGAAGGGCTATTTGAAAGATTATCCGAAGGGCTACTATACAAGCGAGGCGCTCTTCTGCTTGAGCGACTGCTACCTCAAGTGTGACAGCTTGACAAGCGCAGTTGCAAGTATGAAGCAACTCGCCGAGCAGCCACAGAATCAGTACACCGTGCCTGTGGTTGAGATGTTGGCTCGAGTAACTTACGAGAATCAGATGTACGACGAGTCGGCACCAGCTTACCGTCGTATGTACGAACTTGCTGATGGTGCTGCAAAGCGTACCCTGTCGGCAAACGGATATGCGGAATCGGTGCTTTTGCAGAAGAACGACGATGCATTGTTGGCTATGGCAGGCGATTTGGATACTTTGGCCGATGTCGATGCTGTGATGTT
>JAFYQY010000022.1 GCA_017559685.1 Alistipes sp. | reverse complement strand
TTCCGGACTGATCCGGTTTACGCTACGGTTTACACAAAAGTAACAAAAACAGGGGCTGTAGAAACAAAAAAGGCAATTACGATAATCGTAACTGCCTGATTTAGTGGTGAATCCGCCGGGGTTCGAACCCGGGACCCCAACATTAAAAGTGTTGTGCTCTACCGACTGAGCTACGGATTCTCCGATCCCAAAATTTCGTTTTGGTGGTGCAAAGATAGTAATTATTTTTATTCTTCCAAAATTTTGGTAAAAATATAGCCTCACGTGTGCCAATTTCTCTATTTTGTTAGCTGTTATTATGGCGTTTTGCGAGTAGTTATCTTAATATATTAAGGTAATTATATATTACTTTACAGTAACTTTTACAAAATTAAGTCCCAAAGATTTCTCTTATGGGACTTTTTTTTGTTACCTTTGTAATTCCGATGGATCTAGGTTCATCAGTTAAATAAACCATATGAATTATGGAAAATTTAATCAAAAAGGGTGTTTTATACAATATCCAAATGAATCTCATTATGGGTCTTACACTAGAACTCTTAAAGAAGTGTAGACTAATTTGAGTTTCACTTTATGGAGAACCACTTCTCTTTTTACTTTTAACAACTTAATCTCTCATTGAGATAACTACTTAATGAAATTATATTTGATTCCGTTAAAAGGTTTTGTATTGATTTGAAAGATTCATTCGTTTCTGAGTTCCAAGGACCCCACTTACCATCTATTTTGACTCGATAATATTTACCTCCCTGTGGACCAGTTTTGTGTTGTCTTGGATTACCCTCATTATCGGTATCTTCTTCTAATTCTTCATCCGAATCCTCTTTAGATTTAACATCGTCCTCCTTATAGACGGTTTCGAGGTCATCTAACAAAGATTTATCACAATCTTTTAGTGGTTCAATACTTCTTTCTTCAAGTTCTTTTTTAAGTTCGGTTGAGTGGATACATTTTTCAACTGATATGTAAGGTTCCCCTTTCTTTGGTGTAATGACCTTATAAAAGACAATATGGTGACTCTTTTTATCAACATACATCTTATGACTATCAGAATGATATTCAAACTCTTTGGGGAAGATTGAATCCTTATGTTCTTTTTGTTCACCTATATTTTTCCGCAGATTCTTTTTGAACGATTTACTTATACTATCCAGTTCGTATGTTTGATAACTATGTCTGTCTGATTTCTTCTGTCTACGAACATAATCCCTATGTTTTCGAAAATCTTTATCAGTCTTTCTTGTGAATTTAACCTCCATTAACCAAACAACATATTTTTAATCTCGTCAATATCAATACCCTCACAAATGATTCGTCCTTCTCGAATTTCATCAAGGTACTCTTCATTCTCGTAAAGGTATCTTGTTACACCTTGTTCTTTCAACTTCTCTGATATTTCAAAATTGATATCATCATTATGTAAATGTTCATCTATCTCCTCACTGGTATACCCACCACCAAGAGACTCGAATAAACCTTCCTGTTCTTCGGTCATCAATCCTCCACATTCACTCAAAATTTCACGAGTCCAATTCACTTTACCGATAGTATTAAGAATATGTTGTGTCATTTCTTCAGTGTGAGTATGATGAAGAAGTTCACAAATACCATCTAATTCTTGTCTTGTCAATTTTTCCATATCAAATAGTTTTACGTTTGAATGTATAAATATAATAAAAATTCTTCAATCATTTATGAATGTACAAAAATAAAAGTTCCAAAAGGAACTTTTACTGTAAAGTAATATATAATTACCTATATTGAATATGTGGAAGTGCGAAATATTTGACGGAACTTGTCACTGTTAAGAAATTTATTGCTACCTTTACGTCACTAATATCTAAAATGTACAAATATGGACCAACCCAAGCTCGAGCGAATGCTCCGTCTTATGAAGCTGATGACGGGTAATGTCAACTACACTGTCAATGATTTAGCCGAACGTCTCGATACATCTTACCGCTCAATTTATCGATATATTGAGACCTTTAAGGATGCAGGATTTGTTGTCCAGAAGCTTGATGGCGGAGTTTATAAGCTTGGTAAGGAGAGCAAATATTTTAGGGAGATTTCGCAGCTTGTGCACTTTACTGATGAGGAGGCACATATTGTAAATCAGCTTATAGAGGCACTCGATGATACCAATTCGCTTAAGCAGAACCTAAGACGTAAGTTGACAACGGTATATAATTGTACTTCAATGGCTTCAAGTATCGTTCAAGGTAAAAATGCAAGCAACGTTAATCGCTTGTTAGAGGCTATTGAGAATCGTCGCCAGGTGGTCCTTGTTGACTATGCGTCATCGCATACGGGTGTTGCTCGCAATCGTCTTGTAGAGCCCTTTGGATTCACAACAAACTATGTTCAGGCGTGGTGCTACGAGGTGGAGAGCGGTCTCAATAAACTCTTTAAGGTGTCGCGTATTGGCTCAGTGGAGCTGCTCGATGTAGAGTGGCAGAATGAGTCGCTGCATAGAGAGGGCTATATTGATATCTTTCGAATGACAGGCTTTACACAGCATCGAGTGCAGCTACGTCTCGGTATGCTTGCCCGCAACCTCCTTATCGAGGAGTATCCCTTAGCTGAGCGTGATATAAAGGTGTTAGACTCGAAGCATTGGTTGCTCGATACGCAGGTGTGCAACTATCTCGGCATAGGACGTTTCGTTATGGGTCTATTAGATGATATTGAGATAGTTGACAGCCCAGAACTAAAGTCTTTCATCGTGGATTATATAGATTCTCAGATTCGAAAAGTTCGTAATTGACGCTAATTGTCAAACAATGGCAATAGCTTTGCACTTGTAACTTAAAAAAGATCTGCGTTATGGGTGTAATCTACAAAATGAGCTGCGATAGATGCGGTACAAAGTTCGAACATCAAGCTGGCATCGGCCTAATTTTCGTCTGTGTGGGTTGTGGAGAGTCAAACGATGAGGGCTCGCCATTCTTCTGTCCTGTATGTAGTAAGCGTTTCGATCCACGCTCTGAACAGTTTGACGAGGCATTGCAGAGCGTGGTGCATTGGGACTAAGGTCTCTTTCTTCGGTTTCGTTTTGTGATCGGGAGCTTGAGCTTGTGTATGCGTGCCACCACAGCCTTCTCGGTGCGTCCGAGTAGTTGTGCAATCATCGATAGTCGGCACTCGTCGAAGAGGTATATTGCCATTAGCTCTTCCTCCTCGTCGGACCATAACTTGCCGTGATTGTCGAGGTTGCCCTCGCGAGGCTTCTTTATCTGTTTTGCCATTCTCGGATTGGGCTTTGGTTGTGGTTTGGGATCGCGTACTGGTATGAGGTCCTCCCACGTCCTCGACTTCTTGCGTGGTCGTGGACTACTTCAACCGGAAGCTCGAATCGTGTCTCGCCCAAGGTTACCTCGGCAACTCCGTGGTGTATTGCCCAGCAACTCTCGTAGAGGGGTGGAATAATCCACTCGTCGTTCCAGAGATATCCCCAGAAACCATTTGAGTAGTAGGATGATGACCACTCGGGTACCTCCTGTTTGTATGGGTTTGCCGCGTAGTAAATGTAGTCACGGAGCGATGGTAGTGAGGGTGTTGGTGAGTGTAGACAGCAGGCTATGCGATAGTGCGGTGCATCGCGGTGCTCGAGGAGTATCTGTTTGGCTATCTCGAGTGCCTTGTCACGCTTTGCTATGCATCTGTCGGGCAAGAAGAGGCTCTTGTCAGGTTTGATGTGTTGTATCATCGCCTCAGTGTCGAGTGCTAAGGCTGCCAACGCTGTCGATATTAGGGCAATGGGGTAGTCGTCAATATGTTTGTTGAAGTAGCTCGCATCGCGTCGAGGGTGTCGATAAGCTAGTGTGCCCATCTCTGTAGGTTCTATGAAATCGAACTCTGGTCGCCATTCAGCATCGTGGTCGACAAGGACCATCACGTTGTGCTGACAAACAATAATGTTGTCGGGTTTGATGTCGCCGTGGGCAAACGATGACTCCAAAAGGTTAAGTGCCATTTTGTCGAAACTACGACTAAGGGCGGCGTAGTCAGTTCCTGGGCGTCCGATGTGCCAATCGAGAGGCTTGCCCTCGACCCACGGTAGAGCTACAACGTCGACATACTCTTCGATGCCGTTTATGGAAAAAGTGCGAAGCTCTTTGGGATAGTAGGCTTCACAGTAGATGTCTCGAAGGTGGGGCTTGGGACGAAAGTAGCACTTTAGAAGCCAAAAGCCCTTGCGTCCCTCGATACGACAACGTACTGTTACGGCGTTGTTGCCTGCGGTGATTGAGGTCGGGTCGATGGTGGTTATTTCAAGTCTTCGTGTCTTGATTCTGCTTGGGCGAAGTGCACACTTGATGCTTACAATGTTGGCCATTATCTGCTACTTGTTTGTCAAATTAGGTATAAATGGTTGTGTAAAATTAAATAATTTTTCTTGAATTATTCAATTTTTCCACCAAATTAGTGTAATGACCTAAAATCAATGGGGTGATTATGCTTTAATTGCCCTATTTTTTTTATATATTTGCAAGAGAAGTTACACACAAACAAACTACTAACAATGGAGACCCCAAACAATACTGCCAATACACTTGCAACTTGCCAAGCACAGAAGCACACTAGGTTTAGACGTTTCTTCTTAAATCATAAGACCTCATTCTGGATTGCGATAGGTTTGGCCGTATTATCGTTAGCTCTTTTCTTCTTGTTATATTTCAGGCACCCAAATGAGATTGAACATAAATGGTGGGAGATCATTCGCGGCCTTGGGGTGTCTGTGTTTGGTGCGATAGCTCTTGTTTATGTTTGGCACTCTTTAAAAATATTCTTCTGTCGTCCAATCAAACGCGACTGGCTATTGTCGAGGGGACGATATATCTGGCGAGTGGTTCCCTTCGTCCTCGCTGTGCCGCTAACGCTGACATTTTTGATAGGTACTGTAAATAATACTATAATATATTTGGGTACAATCTTTGATAAAGATTGGAAGGGTCTTAACTATGCCCAGATGATGTATGTCAGCGAGATGTATGGAGATGGCATTGGCGATCATTCAGATGAAGCAAAGAAGTCAAGCCTATGTGAAAAGTGTGGTGCTGAGGAGCACTCTCCATCGCTTATGTGGATGGTGTTCTATCACTTTATGGATCCTGGTAATCAGCATACTACACTCTCACATTGGGGGCGTTTCTTAGCCGGACTTTGTGCTGTGTTGGGTGTGTTGCTGCTTAATGGCTTGCTTGTCTCAGTGCTTGTGGGGTGGTTTGAATCAACGCGTGAAAAGTGGACCAATGGCGATGCTCGCTATGTGAAGTACCTTAGCAAGAAGCATCCATACGTCATTATTGGTGGTGGCGATATGGATGTGCATATTGTGAAATCTATCTTCCAACGAGAGAAGAGTGCGACTCTCAAGGCTGGTGTTCAGGCTAGATATCCCTACATTATTATTCAAGCGATGTCCAAGGTCGAGGAGTTGCGAAACAATATCTACTCGGTGCTTGACGACGATTCGCAGCAGCGTCACGTGGTTATTTATCGTGGCGATAGAACATCGAGAAGCGACATCGATGATCTGAATATACTAAATGCTCGGGAGATATATATTCTCGGCGAGACAAACAATCAGGAGACTGCCGAGTCGATGCACGACACTTACAATATGCGATGCTTGGAGCATATTGCTAACATTAGACCAGTTGAGCCTAACAAGGCTGATCGTCCTAATGTATATGTGATGTTTGAGCATCAGACTACGTTTTCTATCTATCAGTTCTCTGATATGAGTAATCAAATTAAGGATAAGGTCAACTTCAAGCCTATGAACTTCTATGAGTTGTGGGCTCTAAACGTGTTCGTCAATCCAGAGATAAAGAGTCTTGGAGCGAGTAAATATCTTCCGCTCGAGGGTCGTGATGGTATCAAGGCGGATAGTGATGAGTTTGTGCATCTTATCATTGTGGATATGTCGCGTATGGGTGTAGCACTCGGAATTGAGGCTGCTCACTTGGCTCACTATCCAAACTTCGTGACGAATAAGAGACGTACTCGCATTACCTTCATCTCGCCAAATATGGAGCAAGAGCGAAACTTCTTTGTTGGTCGCTTCAAGGCTATGTTCCAACTTGCACGCCAGCGTTATGTCGAGACATTGCCACGCGTAGAGTGGGGTGATGTGCCACATATTTATAGCGATGAGGTGTATGGTAAGTGGCAAGATCCAATGTGTTGTGATGGCAAGAATCCATACTCGCATCTTGGTGATAACTTTATCGATGTGGAGTGGGAGTTCATCAATGGCTCGGTGGAGAATCCTGTTATTCAACAGTATATCCTCGATGCTGCGGATGCTAAGAACAGTGCTAAGGTTACGATTGCAATGTGTCATCGTGAGCCAAATGTAGCTGTGGCTGCCGCTATCTATTTGCCTCGCAAGATCTTTGAGGCTGATAACCTGCTGCAGGTACTTGTCTATCAGCGATGCGATGATTCGCTCTTTACGACATTGTCGAATGTGCCATATAAGACGCCGTTTAATGGAAAAATTAAGCCGTTTGGAATGATTGCCAATGCGTTTGATATCGACTCGATTAATAAGCGTGTCAAAGCAAGTAAGTATATAAAACGTGCCTTTGATGTGGCAAATAATACACCAGATGAAGAACTTGATAACTATTACGCTAAATGTGGTGGATTAAAAAATGTGATTTTGGAATACAAACGTGTGGCTCTTTCTGAAGATCAGATTGAAAGAGCTAAAGAGGGCTTAGGTGAACTACAAACAGCCTTTGAGGAACGTTTGCAAAAAGTACCTAACAAGCAACAAAAATTTGGAAAAACAGAAGTAGCTGGATGGTGGTCAAGTATCTACTCGGCTAATGCAATGTGGGTGCGTCGCAGATGTATGGAGATAGGTGCTAAAATTAGTGCTTCTGATGCTAAAACCATTATGTTAATGGCTGAAGTTGAACATAATAGGTGGAATACCGAACAGTTGCTTATGCATTATGCTCCAATTGGCGATAAAGAGCAGGATATTTTTATATACTCTCAAGAAAACAATGGCAAAGCCAAGGATATATATAAATCAATGATGAGGCATCCGAATATATGTTCATACGATAGACTTAAACTCATAGATGGAGGCACAATTAAAAATGATGTACATATAGTTACTGCGGCAGATTTTATTTACGACGAACTTAATAGTGATAAGAGTGATGAAGAGCCAAGAAATAGTTGATGCCCTGATAAAACGTGATGCAAGGGTTACCGAGCAGTTCTTCTTTAAGGACTGTAGGCCACTCTTTGTCAGCATCATCCGCAACGTCTTCTCATACGAGGTCGACTACGATGAGTTTGTTAACGAGTTCTATATCTACCTTATGGAGGATGATGCTCGTAGATTGCGGCAGTTTGAGTGTCGAAGCTCGATATTTCAGTGGATGAAGATTGTTGCAATACGCTACTTTATAGCAAAACGCGACAGGGTGATAGATTTAAATCCCCGAAACTCTCTCTCTTGTAAGTCGCAGCCGGTTGCCGATGATACTCGAGAGGCACACGATGCAAAGATTGATGTGGAGACCATACTCCGAAAGATGCCTAATCGACGGTATGCCTATGCAATACGTCGCTTGGTGCTCGATGATGCTGAACCAGAGATTGTTGCTCGGGAGATGAATGTTGGAGTCTTTAATTTATACAATATTAAAAAGCGTGCCCTGGCCTCGCTGACAGAGCTAGCACTTAAAGAGTTTGATTAGTATGAATAGAAAGGATATGCAGATTTGCGACGAAGTTATTGCTTCGTATCTCGATGGTCGTGCAACTGCCGAGGAGTCGCGTAGAATTATTGAGTCGTTGCATAGCGATGAGGAGCTTCGTGAGATTCTCAGAATCTCGCAACTTGTTGATGCCGACCTCTCTCTTGGTGCTGATGGCGAGGTGGTGATACTGCCTATTGCTGCTAAGGCTGCTATGGGTGGTGTGGCAAATTGTGGTTGTAGTCCAGAGTGTGAGAAGTATATCCTCAAGCGTCACTCTATTGCAGTCGATGATGTGGATATTTCCGAGGTGGGTACAAGTAGCGGTTGGCAAACGGAGAGTGGAACAGCTCTTCATAATATCGGTCGACACCTTGAACGTCTCGGTCTCGCCGTTATACGTCGCTATCAGTGTGCCGTCGTGGATATTGTCAATGCACTGGCTCTTGGTCGCGATGTGATTGCCGTTGTCGATAGCGGAGAGCTTATGTCGGTCGACGCACTCAGCGATGAGTCTCTTTATGAGGGTGAGATGTGTCGCTGTGCAAAGGAGTATATCGAGGATATCTTCATCGGTGAGATCCCCGACCACTGCGTTGTGGTTAAGTCGTGCGACCTTAAGGCACAGACCATTACGCTTTATGATCCAAATAGGACTGATGAGGAGTTAGTGTCTCCACTCTCGCACTTTGTTGATGCTTGGCAGGACTCTAAGTGCTATCTTGTTGTTGCTTGTAAGCCAGACGAGTATGAGTATGTGCCGCAGCCTATCGACCTCTCTGATGTGGTGCTCGACAAGAGTCTCGATGAGTTGCGTGAGGCGATTGCAGAGAATGCTCACGAGGTGTGGGCCTTCAATCGTCGTAGTGATGGCTGGAGCTATGGCCCTCATCGTGATGATACTCTCAAGCAGACTCCCTGTATGGTTCCATACTCGCAATTGCCCGACAGTGAGAAGCAGTACGATAGGGATATGGCTATGCAGACAATCAAACTGATGCGTAAGCTTGGCTACGACCTTGTGCCTCGTAAGGTGAGTGTCAAGTTGCCACACTGCACTCATTGTGGTGCTACGTTGAGCGACAAGCATCGCTTCTGCCATAGATGTGGCGAGAGCGTGGAAAAATAACCCATTTCACTAACTCCCAATTTGTAGCAAATTATGAGTATCTCAGCTATATTTTTACTCGGATTTCTTCCTGCCATTGTGCTTTTTGCCTTTATCTATTTCAAGGATCGTAGGCAACCAGAGCCTGCAGGTAAACTACTTAAGGCCTTCTTCTATGGCACTCTATCAATCGTTCTAACACTGGTTATGGTTAATGTGATAGAGATGTTGTGGCTTGGAGACGAGAGTTGTGATACGGTGATAGGTGCTGCATATAACGCCTTTGCTACTGCGGCTATTCCAGAGGAGGGTGCCAAGTTGATAATGTTGTTGCTGGTGTTGCGTAAGAATAAGTATTTCGATGAGAAGTTTGATGGAATAGTCTATTCTGTATGTGTGACGCTCGGTTTTGCGGCTTTTGAAAACGTGATGTACCTATTCGGTGCCGGTGACGAGATTGTCTCAGTAGCTTTAGCACGAGCATTCCTCTCGGTGCCTACTCACTTCCTTTGTGGTGTAATTATGGGTTACTTCGTGTCACTTGCAAAGTTCTATCCAGTGTTCCGTCGACGCAATATGATGCTTGCGTTTGTCGTTCCTATGTTGGCACACGGTGTCTATGACTGGTTGCTAATGTATGGTACTGGTGGTGGATCATCGTTCTCAGTGGTGCTTGTGTTATCCGTGATAGTGTTATGCTACTTCTTGTGGAAGGTGTCGTTGCGATATATCCGTGAGCATCTTGAGCGTGATAAGGCTGATCAGTACGCCATCCAAGATGGTGATGTTGCTGGCAGAGAGTAGACTCTTGTGTAGATAATAATGTGTTAGTGATTATGATAATAAATGAAAATGTGCTTGATGGTTATGTGCCACAGCCAATTGATGTTAGCGATGTTGAGTTGCCAAGTGAGTTGATGTCGTTGGCAGAGTCTCTTGCTAAGAATGTTCACGAGGTGTGGGCTCAGGAGCGTATTGCTCAGGGTTGGCAGTATGGTAGCAAACGTAATGATGAGCTCAAGCACCATCCTTGCATTGTGCCATACGACGTGTTGCCCGATTCGGAGAAGGATTTCGATCGCAACACTTCGCTCAGCACTCTGAAACTTATATATAAGCTCGGATTTAAGATTGAGAAACAGTAAATAAAATATTTGAGATATGAACAACTTTGTATATGATATTCCTGTAAAGGTATATTTCGGCGAGAATCAGTTGGGCCATCTTGGCGAGGAACTTCGCAAGTTTGGTCGTCGTGTGTTGCTCACATACGGTGGCGGCTCGATTAAGCGTATCGGTTTGTATGATCGAGTTATTGAGGAGCTTCGTATGGCCGATATGGAGGTCTTTGAGCTATCAGGTATTGAGCCAAATCCACGCATCGAGTCGGTGCGTAAGGGTGCCCAGATGTGTAAGGAGCATAATATCGATGTGTTGCTCGCTGTTGGTGGTGGCTCGACAATAGACGCTACAAAGTTTATGGCATCGGGTGCTTGCGTAGATCACGATCCTTGGGAGTTCTTCGGTGCGGGAGCTAAGCCTGTTGAGCGAGCACTCCCAATTGTCACCATCCTCACGCTATCGGCTACAGGATCGGAGATGGACTCTGGTGGTGTGATCTCGAACCTCGAGACGCAAGATAAGCTTGGACGTATGGCTCCAGCTATGCTTCCAAAGGTGTCGTTTCTCGATCCAACGCTTACTTATTCGGTTAGTGCATATCAGACGGCGTGTGGTGCTGCAGATATTATGTCGCACATTATGGAGGTCTACTTCAATATGAACAAGGATCTCTTTATGCTCGACTGCGTTATGGAGGGTCTGCTTAAAACAGTCGTTAAGTTTGCCCCTGTAGCTATTGCCGAGCCAGAGAACTATGAGGCACGAGCAAACCTTATGTGGGCCTCGTCGTGGGCTATCAATGGCTTTATTAATGGCGGTCGTAAGAAGGCGTGGAGCTGCCATCCTATGGAGCACGAGCTCTCAGCAGTATACGACATTACGCACGGCCTCGGCCTTGCAATTCTCACTCCACGGTGGATGGAGTATTGCCTTGACGAGACTAATGTGGAGCGTTATGTGTCGTTTGGTG
>JAFYQY010000021.1 GCA_017559685.1 Alistipes sp. | reverse complement strand
CTCCTTTGTCGGGTGGTTGTAGTAGCCACACGGACAAGGGTTCATCGCACCAATCAGAGTGAAGTTCGACGGATATTCGACGCTATATTTTGCTCGTGAAATCGTAATCATTCTATCCTCCAACGGCTGGCGCAACACCTCCAAGACATTGCGACCAAACTCAGGCAACTCGTCGAGGAACAAAACACCATTGTGTGCCAAGCTCACCTCGCCAGGTTGTGGCGACTGACCACCACCAATAAGAGCCACCTGCGACGTGAGGTGATGCGGTGCTCGGAATGGGCGTTTGGTCATCAAGCCGATATTTCCACCCAACTTACCCGCCACGGAGTGAATCTTCGTAGCCTCGACAGCCTCCTCCAACGACATCGGTGGCATAATCGTCGGCATACGACGAGCCAACATAGTCTTACCCGAGCCTGGAGCGCCAATCATCAGCACATTGTGTCCGCCTGCGGCAGCAATCTCCAATGCACGCTTGACATCACGCTGTCCCTTCACATCGGCAAAGTCCTCGGCATAGAGGCTCTGCTGCTCCAAGCCTTGCGACACCTCGCCCACAGCGGGAGCGATATCTATCTCGTTATTCAGGTAGGAAACGACCTCTTTAAGACTCTCAACGGGAATAACCTCAATCCCCTCGACTACAGCCGCCTCGTTAGCACTCTCCGACGAGACAACGATACGGCTCAAGCCACTCTCCTTCGCCATAACAGCAAGCGGAAGGATACCTCGCACGGGCTTAACGGCGCCGTCGAGCGACAACTCGCCCACAAACATCGTGTCGGCAAGACGAGTATCCAAAACCTGTTGTGTAGCGGCAAGGATACCCACCGCAATCGGCAAATCGAAGCCCGAGCCCTCCTTGCGGAGGTCGGCAGGGGCGAGGTTTACGACCACCTTCTTGGCGGTCATTCTGCGTTGCGAGTTCTCGAAGGCAGAGCGAATACGTTGTTCACTCTCCTTCACAGCATTATCAGGCAAGCCCACAAGGAAAAGTCCAATGCCTCCCCCAGCAACATTAACCTCGACATCGACCTTCACGGCCTTGATGCCAACTATTGCACCCGCAAAACACTTTACAAACATCTCTCAAACATTTTTTAGTAGGCTACAGTCGAGTAGTCTGTACCCTCGGTAATCTTGGTCTCGGTATAGATATTACCAAAGCGATCGATAGCCTCAACCTTGATCGAAGCACTCTTATCCTTCAACTTATACATATACATATGGTGGCACGCCGAGTTTGTGCCGACCTTATGGTCGCCATATCCGCAACAACCATTGATATAACCCGAGAAGTAGATATCCGACGAGGTATATACGGTCGAACAGTATGGGTATTCGTAACTTCCGTCGCCAATCATATAGCCGTAGCCCGCACCATCAGCACTTGGAGTCGAGGTCTCGTCTACATAGACCTTTGGACGAGAGTAGTAGTCTGCGCTTGTGAGAATATTATTCTCCACCGAAATCTTCACCATATCGCCCGAGTATACATCATTTTCGTAGACCTTAATTTGCCACTTGCTGTCGGCCATATAGACGTTTGCCAACAACACATCCTCCTCAAAACCGAAGGCGTAGTAGCCACGTGCCTTATTCTGATTTGGACGCTTCGTTCCTGTGATAGCATTACCACGATAGAGACGCATCTGGTGCGAACGGTGCTTCGAGGTCTCATCGTAGCCGATATGATACCAATCGGTAAAGGTTGCGCCATCAGCGTGGAATACGCCAAAGCCACAAGGCGAGCCGTCGCCACACATATACGAAGTCCACCAAGCACCACACAAAGCACCCATATTGTGCTCGTAGATATTAGGCTGCTTTGCCGCCTCGATAGCCTGAATTACGTGCGAGTGACCCGACATAATGTGCGCCTCCTTGTACTCGTTAATCAAGTCACGAGTCATATCGATATATGAACCACCGCCATCCAAGAACTGAACGTGCACACACAAGATAACAGCCTTGTCCTTCGGTACGAGCGCCAAGTCCTGCTTCAACCATTGGTACTGCTCCTTGAGGAATGCACGGCGCAAGCCTGCACCGCAGTCGTCGTTGCGGTTGTAGAGGATATCTCGCATACTGATAATATGCATATCGCCACGATTGAACGAGAAGTTTACAGGACCATAGACCTCCTCGTGGTCACGCTGCGCCTTGAGCTCGAACGAAGAGCTGGTCTCGTCGGCATAGATTGGGTTCGACGAGTTGAAGAAGGTGTTGTCGTGGTTACCCATAACGTGGAATACAGGCATACCCGCCTTATCCATATGGAATGCGTCACGCACAGGCACACGCCACTCCGAACGGTCGCTGTCGTTATTGTTCGACACCAAGTCGCCAAGGGTAATTCCGTAGCAAGGGATACCCTTCGCCTGCCAAGTTGCTGCGTGAGCCTTGATTGCTGGTACAACCTGATCGTTCAAACGTGCCAATGCCGTTCCGTCAGCCACCTGGGGGTCGCCCAAGATAAAGAGTGCGAAGACATCCTCCTTGCCATTTGCAAGTGGCTTCAACGTAAAGTCGTAACGACGCTTTTTAGGGTTATATCGCTGATAGAAATCGGGCTGACCAACATCGCCCTTACCAATCTCGTACTCGGCAGGAATTGTGATGTAGATATACCAACAATCGCTCGACGGGGTCAACTCGTAGTAGCCATTGCTGTTTGTGGTAACAATCGTAAAACCGTCACTCACCGCTACGCCCTCGATAGGCTCTCCGTTGGTGTTGCGCACATAACCGCCCACCATATTTTCGTCGGTAAACAAGAAGTCCTCCTCCTCTTCGAAGCCATTCAGGCTACCCACCAAGCCACGAGCATAGGTAATGGTCTTAAACTCACGAACTACACCCGCTTTGATGTTGCTTCCGTTCCAACCGAGCTCCATCTTGCCACCATCAGCCTCGATAAACTCCACCTTGCAACTTCCTGCATTCACAGCAGGCAATGCGATGTAGAACACCGTCTCTGTAGTTGTCGAAAGGGTAAAATTGGTCGGAAGAAGATAGATTACACTACTCTGCGCCGTAGATGTTGCAGCGAGGGTTGCGCCCTGGCAATTCACATCGAAGTCACCCGAGAGTTTTGCATCACCCGTAGCAGTAATAACGACCTTGCTCAACTTTACACCGTCCTTATTCGCCTTAACAGGGAAGCGCAACACTCCCGAGAGATGCTTCAACTCCACATTATCACTCTTGCTTGCCACATAGGCGCACATAGGCGCACAACCTGCCGAGAAGGTACCCTCGACATAATTCTGCTCTGCAGGAATATTCACCTTCGGAGAAGAGGCTGTGGTTGCCTCGCAATACGGATAGGTTACATTGATAGGATAGGCAACCTCCTTGGCAAAGGTGAACGACGCCACCTTCGCATCCGCCTCGTTGATTGAAGCGGCCTCCGACTTCACGCCATTTGCAACAATGCAGTCGCCCTCGCTCCAATAGAGCGGATATTGGCCATCGACACCCTTGTCACCAAGTGCTGTACGGCTTGTCTCAAGCGAGATGGTGAGAGTCGAGGTGGTCTCAGCGACGCCAACCTCATTGATAGGATCGGTCTGACAAGAAGCAAACAGCATTGCCGTTGCAACAATCAGGAGTAAAAAGTTTCTCATTTTAAATTTCTGTTTTAGTCTTATAATACAAAGTTAATGATTTTTATCATAAAACTATCAAACAGAGAACCTTTTTTATTGGCATATACGTTACTTTTCTGATTGACAGCCACTACCGCACAGCGCTGTTAATCAAAATCGAAAGCTTTTCTGTCAAATATGAAAACTTTTGCTAAAATGGAGCCTCCTCGCTTGATGCTGGCACAGGGGTCGATACTCTCGAGATATCGAACTCGCTACCCGTTGCGTTCTGCAAAGACGACATTGGCGATCCGCCAAAGGCCTCAACCTCCTCGAACTGATCAAACGAAGGTGCCGGAGCGCCACTCGAAACAATCTGATCCCAGTTGGTAAACTTAGCCTGCTCCTTGATAAAGCGCAACCTAACATCCTCAACCGAACCATTACGGTGCTTCGCAATGATAAACTCTGCCAAGCCCTCGATTGGTTCCTCGCTCTGACCCATATTTCCGGTCATCAAACCGTAATACTCAGGACGGTGGATAAATGCTACGAGGTCGGCATCCTGCTCGATAGCTCCCGACTCACGAAGGTCGCTCAACTGCGGACGTCTTGAACCTCCACGAGACTCGGTAGCACGGCTCAACTGCGAGAGAGCGATGATAGGCACGTTCAACTCCTTGGCAATACCCTTCAACGAACGAGAGATAAATGCGACCTCCTGCTCACGGTTACCCTTGTCGCCCTTACCCGCTGCAGTCATCAGCTGCAAGTAGTCGACCATAATAACCTTAATGCCGTTATTTGCCTTCAAACGGCGCACCTTCGAACGGAACTCGAAGATTGACAACGCCGGTGTATCGTCGATGTAGAGCGGAGCCATACCGAGCGCCTTGGTATTGGTCTCGAGGGTTTTCCACTCTGAAGGAGTGAGCTTACCGCTACGGATAGTCTGTCCGTGAATTCCCGTCTCGGCAACAACCAGACGAGTCATAAGCTGTACCGAGGACATCTCCAACGAGAAGAATGCCACAGGAGCGTCGTAGTCGACCGCCATATTTCGAGCCATAGTAAGGGTAAACGCAGTCTTACCCATCGCAGGACGAGCCGCAATGATGATAAGGTCGGATGGTTGCCAACCGAGCGTTACATTATCCAAGTCGGTAAAGCCTGTGCAGACTCCGCTATAGCGAGAGTCGTTCTCGGCCGCCTTCTCGATTTGGCGAATTGTAGCACGAAGGATGTCGCTTGCGGTCTGCACCGAACGCTTCACATAGCCCTCGGTAATCTTCAACACCTCGCCCTCGGCAAAGCCGATAAGGTCGTTTACATCGATTGTGCTATCGTAAGATTGGCGCTGGATTTCGGTCGAAGCACGAATCAACTCTCGCTGGATATGCTTCTGCGTGATGATACGAGAGTGGAACTCGATATTTGCAGCAGTACCTACTCGCTGTGTGAGTTGTGCCAAATAGCTCGCACCGCCCACCTTCTTCAACTCTCGCTTCGACTTGAGCTGGTTGGTTACGGTAAAGAGGTCGATTGGCTGCTGTGCCAACGCCAACTCGTTCATCACTCGGTAGATAAGACGGTGTTCCTCCTTATAGAACGAGCTCTCGGTGAGATACTCCTGCACCTCGGTAATCTTATCCGACTCGAGCATCAACGCACCGAGGACTGCCTCCTCGAGCTCTACCGCCTGCGGTGGAACTGTTCCAATCAACTCGGGTGCCAAGTCTACAAGTGCACCGCTATTCTTGCTATTTTTGAAATCGTTTGCCATTTTTTCTTCAATTATCCCACAAAAGTAGCATTTTTTCGCCACTTCGTCAATTTCTGCTCGTATGCGTATAGCGTGCGTGTGTTAAAAACCCTGTTTATAACTACCCTATCAGCGACAAAATCGCCCTGCTAGACGTCTCTACGCTGTTTATATCTTTTTGAAAACTCTATCGTTCCTCTACTATTTGGCGAGAGACCGAAAGGGTCGCAATGCTAATGCGCACATCACCCTCGCACGCCTTGAGAATGGTCGAAGCGCACGATATCATCGTCGCTCCCGTAGTTAGAACATCGTCCACCAACAATATGTGGCGACCTCGCAACTTATCGGCATTGCGCACCTCGAAGATATCCTCCACGTTTTCCCAGCGTTCGAAGCGATGTTTCGAGGTTTGACTATCGTTATACAGGTGGCGACGCACCGAACGAAAATCGCACTTCACGCCCATCTTGCGCCCTATGCCGAGAGCCAATTGTTCCGATTGATTGTAACCTCGACGCAAGCGACGACGATAGTGCAGCGGTATCGGGACTATGAGGTCAATATCGTCGAAATTACCACTCGAAAGCAACTCCTCGCCGAGCCACTCACCCATCTTCTGCGCAAAGTACCAACGGCCATAATATTTGAAATTGTGTATTATGCGTTGCCACTCCGTACCGCCCACAAACCAGAACATCGATGTCGCCATCTCGACCGACAACGTATTTTCGAATAGTAGTTTTACGGGGTTTTCTCTGCGTTTCGAGAAGTTGGTAAGCGGCATATTGTAGCGGCACGACAGGCAGATGCTACCCTCATTCTCCAACAATACCCTACCACAAGCAAGGCAGGTTCGTGGCATAAACAACGACGCCACATCGAGCACAACACCCGATATATCAGAGAGCATCGACATCGCAGATTATGACTATATTTCGATAGGTTTTATCCTCTCGCAAACGGGCTATCTCCTCACGCAGGATCGCCCTTGCTCGTGAGAACGAAGACTCTACTTCGACCTTCAACATCAACTCTACACGATACTCGCCACGCACTCTGTCGATAAGCGGCGTAACAGGGCCTAACACCCTACGACCAAAGCGATTACGCAGTTGTTCGCCCAACTTGATTGACGCCTCGACAAGTTGTGCCGAGTCACCGCTACGCATCAAAATCTTCACGATGCGGACAAATGGCGGATAGCCAAACTGCTTGCGCTCGGCAAGGAGTTTAGCTGCCATTCTCTCGTAGTCGCCCACCATCGAATAGACACCGTGTTTCGGCTCGGCACTCTGAACAATCACCTCGCCTCGTTTATCTCGACGTCCCGCACGACCTGCCACCTGCATAATCAGCTGCCAAGCCCTCTCCTCTGCCCTAAAATCGGGCGAGGCGAGCAGGTTGTCGCCATTGAGCACTCCGATGAGTGTAACATTCGCAAAGTCCAAGCCCTTCGAGACAATTTGAGTACCCACCAGGATATCGGCTTCGTGGCGAGCAAAGGCACCGATAATGCGGTTGTAGGCCGAGCCCGAAGTCGCTGTATCGCCATCAAGGCGCAGCACTCTCGCCTCGGGGAACAACTCCGCTACAGCCTCCTCGACACGCTCCGTACCGAAGCCCATAGCCTTCAATTCGGTGGTTGGACAGTTCGGACAGAATCGCTTTATCGGCTCGCTATAACCGCAGTAGTGGCACACCATTCGTCCCTTCTGCTGATGTGCCGAAAGGGTTACATTGCAGTGTGGACAGCGTGCCGACCAACCGCAGGTTGGGCACTCCATATATGGCGAATATCCTCGACGATTTTGGAAGAGAATCACCTGTTCGTTACTCTCCAATCGCTCCGCAATAGCATCTAATAACTCTTTGTTAAAGTGCAACTTACGCTCGTTGCGCTTAACATTGCGCACCGTATCCGAAATCACGATATCGGGCATCTCGACACCTCCATATCGCTCGCTCAATTTCGTATAGGCATACTTGCCCGAGAGGTAGTTTGCATAGCTCTCGAGCGACGGCGTAGCACTACCCAACACACACTTTGCACCGTGCATCGAGGCGAGCAATATCGCCGCATCACGACCATTGTAGCGAGGGTTTGGCTCGCTCTGCTTATAGCTCGAGTCGTGCTCCTCGTCGACCACCACCAAGCCCAACTTTTTGTATGGCAGGAACAACGCCGAGCGTGCTCCAACCACGAAATTTCCACTCTCCGACGAGAGCATATCGGTGTAGAGACGGGTGCGTTGTTGTGGTGTGAGTTTCGAGTGGTAGACCGTAACACTCTCACCAAAGAGAGCTCGCATACGCTCCACCAACTGTGTTGTAAGCGATATCTCGGGAACGAGGAATAGAACATCCTCGCCACGTGAGAGTCGCTCTTCGATAAGGTGTGTATATATCTCGGTCTTGCCCGAACTTGTAACGCCGTGTAGCAATGCCACACGTTTGTCGGACAGCCCTTTTTGCAGTTCATCGAGAGTCGTAGTTTGCGCTGGCGATAGTTTTGGAAGTTGTGTCTTGCTCCACACGCTATCCAGCACATAGTCTCGCTCGCCCATCTCGACCAAGCCCGCCTTAACGAGCGCCTTCAAAGCCGTAGCATCCAACTCCACGGCGTGTCGTGGCTGAACGCCACCCGCCTGCTCTATGGCACACAACGCCTCATATCGCTTTGGCGCACGACGCATCATCTTCTCACGCACCTCATCGGTAAATGCCTCAGCCACGAGATTGACGGTTACCTCTCGCTTTGGAAGGTATGGTTCGAACTCATCCTCGCATCGAGCCTTCGCCTTGATAATCGACGGCAGAGCCACACGCATAACCTCACCCACCGAGCATATATAGTAGTCGGCAATCCACTCCCAAAATCGCATCTGCAACTCCGAGAGCAGGGGTTTGTCGTACAATACTTTTAAGATTGGTTTGGCTACGCCCTTTGCAGGTGGAGTGTCGTGCAAGCGCCATACAACACCCGTATAGACCGCATTTTTGCCGAACTGCACCGCCACAGCATCACCCACACAAACCTCAACACCCTCGCCAACGGCAAAGGTGTAGGCAGGTTGCGCCAATGGCAACACTATGTCGGCATAACGGTTCATCGTTTAGGCAATTATCAACTCGATACCTGCGTCCTCCAAGAACTCTCGCATCTCCTTTGTGATGCCGTCGTCGGTGATGATAATATCGACCTCCTCCAACGAAGCAATATGACCAAAACCTCGCTGACCAAACTTCGACGAATCGGCCAAAACCACCGTCTTCGACGAGGCATTCATCATCTTGTGCGAGAGTTGCGCCTCCTCGATGGTCGAGGTTGTAATACCAAAGTCGGGGTCGATACCGTCCACTCCGACAAAAAACTTCGAGCAGACCATATTTCCGAGTGTAAGGCTTGCATTCTCGCCAAGCGTAGCACACGACTTACGGTGAATAACGCCTCCGAGCTGTTCTACACGCACGCTGTCGAGCGCACACAACAACTCCGACACCTTCAAAAACGGAGTAACAACATTCAGCACACCCTGCGGTGGATCATTGTGGATTGCCTCGGCCAAAGCATAGGTGGTCGAGCCTGCCGAGATCATTATCGAGTCGCTCTCGCCAATGAATTCTACCGCACGAGCAGCAATGCGCTGCTTCGCCTCACGGTTGAGATTGCTCTTAGTTGCGAGGTCACGATCGGCAATGTGCGGGTTGGCTAATCGGGCACTTCCGTGTACCTTGTAGAGGAGTCCTTTGCTCTCCAAAATTTTCACATCGTTACGAATTGTAACCTTCGTAACTCCCAACTCGTCAGCCACATCGGCAATACGAACAAATCCATACTCGTTCAACTTGTCGAGTATATATTTGTGGCGTTCTGCAATACTTAACATATCTATTTTTTTTACTTTAGCCATTGGCTGTTAGCCATTAGCTTTTTATTTTATTTGCAAAATTATTAGTGAATACAAAGAGTTTAAGGGACTTAAGGAATTTCATTAAACTCACTAATTTCTCTAAATTCACTATTTTTAAACTCTCATTTAGTGGGCCATCAACCAATTCTCGCCCACTCCACACTCAGCGGTCAATGGTATAGACAACTTTGCTGCACCCTCCATCTCCTCACGAACAATCTGCTCGACCTTTTCACGCTCGGAGCGCAAGAGATCTACAACAATTTCGTCGTGCACCTGCATTGTGATGCGGGAGCGAACACCCTCCGCCTTGAAGCGACGAGCAACATTCACCATCGCCATCTTCATAATGTCGGCTGCGGTGCCCTGGATAGGGGCATTTATAGCATTTCGCTCCGCCAAAGCACGGGCATTGGCATTGCGTGAGTCGATATCAGCAAGGTAGCGACGACGACCAAAGAGCGTCTCGACATACCCCTTCTCACGAGCCTCGGCCACCACGTTGTCCATATACTCCTTAACCTTAGGGTAAGACTCGAAGTATCCCTCGATAAGTTGTTTAGCCTCGGTACGAGGGATGCGCAATCGCTGGCTCAAACCAAAGGCCGAGATGCCGTAGATAATACCGAAGTTTGCCGTCTTGGCACGACGACGCTCCTCGGAGGTAACCTCCTCGATACTCTTCTTGTAGATGCGTGCTGCGGTTGCCGAGTGGATATCCTTACCCTCACGGAACGCCTCGCACAAGTTCTCATCACCCGAGAGGTGTGCCATCAAGCGAAGTTCCACCTGCGAATAGTCAGCCGAAAGGAGTTCGTGGCGCTCGTCGCTCGGCACAAAGGCCTCACGGATAGGGCGACCAACATCCTCACGAACAGGAATATTCTGCAAATTCGGATTGGCCGACGAGAGTCGTCCCGTAGCGGTTACCGCCTGATTATACGAGGTGTGAATATGACCTGTAACGGGGTTTACCAACTGCGGCAAAGAGTCCACATAGGTCGAAAGCAACTTCTTCAGGCCTCGGTACTCCAAAATCAAATCGACAACCCTATGCTCGCCCGCAAACGACTGGAGATACTCCTCGTCGGTGCAGAACTGCTTGGTCTTGGTCATCTTCGGCTTGTCGGTGATGCGCATCTTAGCAAAGAGCAACTCGCCAAGCTGACGGCTCGAGTTGATATTTATCTCCGGCTCGCCCGACATCTCACGAATCTCCGACTCGATAGCCGAGAGCTTCTGCGAGAGCACAGACGAGTAGTTGCGAAGTGCCTCGCTGTCGATTGTGACACCCTCCCACTCCATATCGGCAAGAACGCCCATCATAGGCTCCTCGATATCGTGGTAGAGCTTCGCCAGCGAAGGCTCGGTCTCCAACAGTGGGCGTAACGCATTGTAGAGTTGCAATGTAACATCGGCATCCTCCGAAGCATACTCCGCCACTCGCTCTACACCCACCATATCCATCGTGAGTTGCTTGGCACCACGACCGATAAGTGTCTCGATAGAGATTGGCGAGTAGTTGAGGTAGCGCTCTGCCAAGGCATCCATACCGTGGCGAGACTCAGCATCGAGCAGATAGTGCATAAGCATTGTATCCCACTTTGCACCCTTAACCTCAATACCCAAAGCCCTCAAAAAGAGAATGTCGAACTTCATATTTTGTCCCACCTTCGCAATGTTTTCATTCTCGAAGAGTGGTCGCAAAATCGAGGCGTACTCCGCCTCTATGTCGTTGCGTGGTCGCACATCGGCATTGTGACCAAATGGCACATACCACGCCTCGTGAGCCTTCGTTGCCAGCGACAAACCGACGATGCGGTCGCCAAACATATCGAAGCCCGTAGTCTCGAGATCGAAGCAGAAGAGTGGCTCTGCCGAAATCTCGGCCACCACCTTACGCAACTCCTCGGCTGTGAAGATTGTTGTGTATTTGTGCGAAACGGTTGCTACCGTATCGAAACTATTTGCAAAAAGATCGGTCTGCACCTCCTCGGCAGGCGTATCTGTCTCGACGGTCGGCGCCTCAACTACTGGCGCAAACAGATCGCCAAAGAGCGAGCCTTGTCCCTCTAACGACGTCTTCTTCTGCTGGCCCGCCTTCATTCGAGCCACATTTGCGAGTTGCACCTGTGGCTCCTGCTTTGGCACACTACTCTCTGCGGGAGCAAGGTTATTCAAGTCGGCCAAGAAGCCCTTGAAGTCCAACTCGGCAAACAACGCCTTCAACTCGTCAACCTTCGGACAGCAGACGGTCAACGCCTCCTCGTTGAACTCGATAGGCACATCGAGACGAATTGTCGTGAGCACCTTAGCCAGACGCAACCGCTCCTCGTTAGCGAGGATATTTGCGCCCGTCTTACCACCAATCTTATCGGCATTGGCGATGATATTCTCCACTTCGCCCCACGCCTGCACCATCTTGCAAGCGCCCTTCTCGCCTACACCAGGAACTCCTGGGATATTATCCGACGAGTCGCCCCATAGAGCCAAGATATCACGCACAAGCTCGGGGTTTTCGATGCCATACTTCGCCTTGATAGCCTCCTTATCGATAATCTCGACGTCGTCGCCCTTCTGCTTGTAGAGTTTGCGATTTTCGCCTACGAGCTGGCCATAATCTTTGTCGGGCGTAACCATAAAGACCTCGTAGCCCGCATCCTCACCCTTCTTGGCGAGTGTTCCGATAACATCGTCGGCCTCGAAGCCTTGCACCTCTAATACGGGGATGCACATCGCCTCGACAATGCGCTTTACGTAAGGCACCGAGAGCAAGATATCCTCGGGAGTGGCGGGACGATTAGCCTTGTACTCGGGGTATATCTCACGACGGAAGCAGCCACCCTTCGGGTCGAATGCGACACCAAGAAGGTCGGGCTTCTCACGCTTCTGGATATCACGCAAGAACTTGGTAAAACCGTAGACAATCGAGGTATTCATACCTGCTCGATTGCGCATAGGTCGCCCCATAAAGGCATAGTAGTATTTGAAAATCAATGCGTAAGCATCGACGAGAAAAAGTCGCTTCACTTATTCATTCACTTAATTAAAAATTTCATACTATTCAAAATCGTCAATGATTAGACTATTTTTGTGCGATGCTAGGCGACAAAAGCGGAGCATAG
>JAFYQY010000020.1 GCA_017559685.1 Alistipes sp. | reverse complement strand
ACCCACACAAGCTATATGCACAAGGCAAGCAAGAAGTGCAACTTCCCAATCTTGGAGAATAGCAATGTAAATCTCCTCAATATCCGTGCTACTCAGGAGCGTATGGATGTTGTTGTCGAGGACTTCGCAGGCAAGGAGCTCAACACCTACACTTTCGAGTAGAGCAAGCCTCGGGCATAAAATCAATACAGAATTACAGGGCGAAACCTTGTAGTTCTGTATTTTTTTTGTACCTTTGTCTCGACATAAGGGGTGCTGAAAAAACTGAAAACTGAAAACTGAAAGCTGAAAACTAAAATAGAAGTCCCTTTTTTGAGGAAATTATAGTTTTCCGTTTTTCGTTTTCCGTTCTCCGTTTTTAAGGCTGAGATTATACCCATCGAACCGAAACGGGTAATGCCGGAACGGGACAGAGTGTTAATCACACATACCCCTTTTCTATACCTATAATTAAAAAAAACAAT
Organism: Alistipes sp.; assembly: GCA_017559685.1. The sequence continues at coordinate 5,171 of JAFYQY010000020.1, read as the reverse complement.
GGTTATGAAAAGGATTTTTCTTTTAACTGCGGTGGCCGTGTGTGCCACCATCGGAGCGAAAGCTCACAATGCCGAAGAGAGAGTTTCTCTCGTCTCACAAAGAGACTCAATCACATTCTATGAAAACATCCAACAGGTTGAGGTTACGGCTATCCGTGCCAAGCACGACACGCCAATTGCCCACTCTAATCTCTCGCAGAGCGAAATCGAGGAGTGCAACTATGGCGAGGATATCCCATCGCTCTTGAAAAATCTACCTTCGGTAGTTATCTCGTCGGAGAGCGGTACGGGCATAGGTTCGACCTCGTTCCGAGTGCGTGGCACCGACCCTACACGCATAAATGTAACCCTCAATGGCGTGCCGATGAACGATGCCGAAACCCACTCGGTCTATTGGTACGACACCCCCGACTTGGTCTCGTCGCTCGGCTCGGTGCAGCTGCAACGAGGTGTCGGCACCTCGACCGCAGGTACGGGCGCATTTGGAGCATCGTTGAATATGACCTCGGCACCAATATCGTCGAAGTTTGGTGGCAGGGCGTCGCTCTCGTATGGCTCGTTCAACACTGCCAAGCAGGAGATTGCACTTTCGTCGGGTCTGCTCGGAGGCCATTGGGCTATCGAGGGACGATTCTCACACCTCTCGTCAGACGGATATGTCGAGCGAGCCTCGAGTAATCTCTCGTCGTATATGTTCCAGGCAGGCTACTACAAGGGTAACACCTCGGTGAAACTCCTCTCGTTTGGCGGTGTGGCAAAGGTCGGACTCTCATATACGGGCGTTACGGCGGAGCAGATGGCCGAAAATCGTCGCTACAATCCCGAGGGCGAGATTATCTTCGACGGCGAGGTTGTGGGCTACTATCACGACCATACCGACAACTATACGCAGACGAATAATCAACTCGTCGTAAGCCATATTTTTAACGACAAATGGCGCATCAACGCCACAGCCCACTACACCTATGGCAATGGCTACTATCGCAACTACAAGAACGACCAAAAACTCGCAAAATATGGTCTTTTGCCCGTTGAAGTGGGTGGCGTGTTGGTAACTCGCACCAACCTCCTCCGCAAGAAGATGATGAGCAATAATTTCGGTGGTGTGGTCGGCTCGGCAATATATACTACGGGGCGTCTGTCGCTGACGATGGGGCTCTCGGCGTCGCTCTACGACGGCGTTCACTATGGCGAGATATCGGAGTTGGTTGAGGTACCCGACTTCCCGACTACGGAGTACTACCGCAACTCGACTACCAAGTGGGATGCGTCGTGCTTCGTTAAGGCGGAGTGGTTGATAACCAAAGGGTTGAATTTGTATGCCGACGTGCAGTATCGCCACATATCGCACCTTATTTCGGGCGTGAACGATAACTTCGACGAAAAAACGGGTGCAATGCAACGTCTCGATATCGACCGTCGTTACAACTTCGTAAATCCTAAACTCGGCTTGCACTACTCGTTCTGCAATGCGCACTCGGCATACGCTTCGGTGGCGGTGGGGCAGAAGGAGCCTACCCGCAACAACTTTACCGACATTCGTGAGGGCGAATACCCGACAGCCGAGAAGATGCTCGACGTTGAGGCGGGCTACAACTACGAGGGTAAGGTCGTGACTGCGGGCGTAAATCTCTACTATATGCTCTATCGTGACCAACTTGTGCAGACGGGCGAGTTGTCCGATACGGGCGAGTTGCTCTCTCGCAATGTGAAGAACTCCTACCGTCGAGGTGTCGAACTCTCGCTTGCGGTTAAGGCTGCGAAGTGGCTCTCGTTGGGCGGAAATGCTACGTTGAGCCAAAACCATATTCTCGGCTATGTCGATTATATCGACGGTGTCGCCTTCGAGCGAGGTCGCACCACTATTGCCTACTCGCCGTCGGTTGTGGCGGGTGTGTTTGTCGATGCACACGTCAAGGGCTTTTCGGCACGCCTTTCGACTCGCTATGTCGGCAAGCAGTACCTCACAAATGGCGAGTACGACGATCTCTCGTTACCACACTGCTGCGTGAGCGACCTCGACTTGGGCTATACGTTTCGCACCTCGAAGGTCGAGCGAGTGCGCTTTGGCGTGAAGATTGGCAACTTGTTTAATGCGAAATATTGTGCGAGTGGCTATGGCGGCTCGTGGTTGGAGGGCGCAACCCTTGCCGACCGCAAATCGTGGGCGTACTACTTCCCACAGGCCACAATCTCTGCCCTCGGCAATGTAACGGTGAACTTCTAGCGAAGCCGATTAAAAATGTAAAATTAAAAATTAGTTTTCCGTTTTCCGTTTTCCGTTTTAACTTTGAACTATGGAACTAAAACTTATTCTGCAAATTGTGGGCGTTACGCTCGGATTGCTCTACCTTTGGTTGGAGTACAAGGCTAATATTTGGCTCTGGGTGGTGGGTATGCTTATGCCGTGCGTGCATAGCATCCTCTACTTTAAGTCGGGACTCTATGCCGACTTTGCGATGCAAATCTACTATATCACGGCTGGCTTGTATGGCTTGGCAGTATGGCTAGCGGGGCGCAAACGTACCGAGAAATCGCTGAAAATCGGCCATACACCGCTTCGTCTTGCTCTCCCTTTGGTGGTGATATACGGAGCACTGCACGCCACTATGTACTTTGTGCTTGTGCGCTTTACCGATAGCACAGTGCCGTTTTGGGACTCGATGACTACGGCGATGTCGATGGTTGCGATGTGGATGCTCTCACGCAAATATGTCGAGCAGTGGCTCGTATGGCTCGTAGTTGATGCCATAACCGTAGGTCTCTATATCTATAAGGGTATTCCGCTTACGGCTGGTCTCTATACGCTCTATACCGCCCTCGCCTTTGTCGGCTATCTCCGCTGGCGAAGAATATCAGTGAGTAACGAGTAGAAAAAAAAGAATCGCCAAATTTTGGCGATTCTTTTAGTTTTTCCCTTAGAACACAACTCTAACTCCCACCTGCATACGCCAACGAGAGAGCAGATCGTTGCGTGATACCGAGCCGCCCACAAAGCGATACTGCGGTGTGCGGTTACCCTCCGCATCGGTTGAAAAACCGTAGACCTCGACAGGCGAAACCTTATACTTCGAGGTGTAGTAGCTTGCGCCCCAATCCTTCGAAATAAGCGAGCCGAGATTTATCACGTCGAGCGAAATCTGCACCTTGCGTGAACTCTCCGCCGAGAAGTAGAAATCTTGCGCCAGATGGAGGTCGAGGTGGTGCTCGAATGGAGTCTGCATTGCGTTGCGGGCGAGGAAGTTACCACGTGAACGACGCAGAGCAGGTGTCGCTTCGATATAGTTGCCAAAGGCGGTGCGCTGAGCCTCAGTTTCAAACGCCATCGCTGCCAATTCGCTCTCGGTCGGGATGTAGATTGTGGTGTTGCCGTAACTGCTGTCGTTGTTGGCATCTACACCTGCGTATGTGAGCGAATAGCGCATTCCCGAGTAGCCCTGATAGAGCAACGAAACGGTCGTGCCGAAGAGTTTTCCGTAGCGCTTCGAGTAGGCGAGCGATGCGGTAACCTTGTGCGGAACATCGAACAACGAGTAGCTCAACTCGGGCGAATTGCTCGCTGCCGAGTAGTTGCGACTCCAGGTGTTGAGTGCCTGTGCCGAGATGCCGTCCATCACCGAGTAGGAGTGTGCAAAGGTGTAGGATGCGTACAACTCCAAACCGAAATTGAACGACTTAGCCACCGATGCACTCACCGAATAACCGTAGCCCTTCGAGGTGTTCGACAAGAGGTAGATAGACGAATACTCCTTCGCCGAAGAGGTGTCGTAGAGGGTAGTGGTGTTCTGCTCATTTGCGAGAGCCGAATTTACGGCATAGAACTTCGAGCCCTTATCCTGTGCTGTCAAGTTTGTGATTAAGAGGTCGTTGATAGATTTCGAGAAGATACCCTCGAGTGTAAAGTGCCAACCCTTATACTCCTGCTCCAGGGCGAGCGTTGCACGCATAACCTGCGGATATGTAAAGTCGGTTGCCACGACATTTATCATCGGATTTGACGACACGCCCACAGCGCCCGATGGCTCCTCGCCAAACTTAGGCACATTCTGACCTTTGGTGCTGTCGAGGGTGTAGCCACGCTGTGTCATACCTGTATTCGAGAAGCAGTTCGACATCCACACAAACGGAATTCGTCCCGAGAAGATGCCCGCACCACCTCGCAACAAGGTCGAGCTCTCCGTCCCCTCGGCAATGCGCCAGCGGAAGCCGATGCGTGGCGAAATCAACACCGATGGCTCGGGTACCTGGTTTGTCTTGATGCTATATTTCTGCGCAATTTCCGAGACGTTGAATGCCTCATTTGTCGGCGGGTTGCCAAATACTACGGGGATATCGGCACGCAGACCGTAGGTCATCGAGAAGCGTGGCGAGGCGCTCCATTCATCCTGAATATATGCGCCAAACTGCGCCGAAGTGATGTTTGTCGCTGGGTTGCCGATAGGGTAGTTGCGCACATACTTTCGGGCGTTGTCATTAAGGAAATCGTCGAGTGTGGCGTAGGTGTAGGCACCCAAAGCATTCGCCATATAGAGACACGACGAGTTGAAAATCTCGTTGTGCGTACCTATTGTGATGGTGTGTGAGTTTGTGTAGTACGAGAAGTTGTCGGTCAGCGTAATAGTGTTCTGCACGAGGTCGTTCATTATGGCAAATGGATCGGTACCGATATAGACCGATGTATTCTCGCCGTCACGCATCTTCTGAATCTCGACGTAAGGGTAGAGCTCGCCACTCATCGCATCACGACCGTCGTGTACTCGGGTATAACCCACACGGAACTCGTTAAACATCTTCTCCGATACTCGTGAGTTGAGCTCGGCAACCACTGAGTGGGTGTCGGCAATCGAGGTGTAGCCCTCGCCATTGAAGCGCAAGAGCGTAGCGCTCGAGACAAACTCGTCCTTGCTTGCATCGAGGAAGTTATATCGCAACGAGAGGTTGTTGCGTGAGTTGATGTTCCAATCGAGGCGTGCAATTAGCGAGCCGGTGCGCTTGTTGAGCGTCTGACGACCATAGCCACCACCGTTGTAGCCCGTGAGAGCGTGGAAGCGCTCTGCAATAGCCTTTGCATCGCTCTCCGAAATATTACAACCGCTATCGCCTACATAGTACGACGAAGGCGATGAGTCGAGGTTGAACTCTCCGTTGAGGAAGAAGAAAAGCTTGTTCTT
>JAFYQY010000228.1 GCA_017559685.1 Alistipes sp. | reverse complement strand
GTTAACGACGACGGTACTGTAGACGTGAAGATCGGTTTGAAGGAGGGTGTAAACTCTAAGTCTGTTTACAACGTTCTCCAGGAGGTTCAGGACGAGGAGGGTAACATCTCTTACAAGGTTATCGGCACAATCGTCCCTATCGAGGGCAAGATCTGGGATAACCGTTTCGGTGCTTTGGAGGAGGCTGAGGCTTTGAAGGCCGATCCAGAGGCTAAGCAGAGCGAGGAGGCTAAGGAGGGTAACGCATACCTCACAACAACCACATTCAAGGTAAGAAGTGGTAATAGTGCTAACTTCATTGGTTGCGTCGTTCGCGAGGCTAAGATTGGCGATGTAAACAAGTAATAGTCACACAATCGAGGCTAATAGATGCAAGCAAATCGAGTATAGGTAGCCTCAACACCAAGCATAGCAGGGGTTGTCCGACATCGGACAACCCCACTCTTTTTGAAGCTGGCTCGACAAGTACCTCAAGGAGTAAAGCATATTACTTACTTTGAGAATGGGTCCGAACACTGTTCGGGCCTTTTCCTTTTTTATCAGAAACCGAAACGGCAACTTCCTCCTCACTCGCAGTCACTTAAGCCTAGCAGGATTTGCACATCGAGAAATTTTTATTAACTTTGTTGATTGAAAGTTAGGTTAAATCAGAACATACATAAATATTAAAACACTAAAACTATGAGAATCAAAAGTTTACTATTGATGCTCTTGGCACTCCCGTTGGCATTTGTGGCGTGCGAGGAGCCTGCACCTGTCGATGAGGTGAAGAACCCTACCGTGGCCATCACCGTGGGCGAGGCTTCGGAGACATCTATCGCATTTACAATCACTTCGACAGATGCTAACGAGGTTAAGTATCTCGTTGTTGAGGCATCGGAGGACACACCTACAGCTACTGAGGTACTCACAAACGGTACTGAGGCACAGGCTAACACCGAGGCTGGCTGCTACGTTGCAGAGCTTAGCGAGGCTACCGAGTACACTATCGTTGCTGTAGCCAAGAACTCTAAGGCCATCGTAAAGAGCGAGGCTAAGATGACAACCAAGGGCGATCAGGGTGAGGAGCCTACACCAGGTGAGGAGTTCGACGCGACATTCAAGGCTGATGACATCTTCATCGCATACTATGGCGACCAGTCCTCTGCAGCTTACAACTACTACGTTATCCTTTCAGACGTAGGCGTGAACCTCACTGAGACAGATATGAGCTTCAAGGATAATGGTATCTACTACCTCCTCGACCTCTATGCTGCTGACTCTGTTGAGGTTAACAACTATACCCTTCCTAACGGCACATACAAGGCTGCTGCGACATCTGCTGCAGGCACATTTGGCCTTGGTGACTACGGCGCAGGTCTCAGCATCGTTGATAGCGTGCCTACTTACTACATCTACGCATCGGGCGAGGTAGTGATATCTGACAACAAGATTGTTGCTACAATCGAGATGGAGGATGGTGCAAAGCATCAGATTACCTACGAGGGTAGCCTCTACTTCGGCTCTAACGGCGAGACTCCAGCACCTCCTACTGGCGAGTTCGAGGCAACACACACAGCTACAAAGTGGCTCTGGGGTGGTGCATCAAGCTACGGTAACAAGTATGCTGTGAGGGGTGACAACTTCTCAATCGACGTTCACTTCCCAGCAAAGTTTGCTTCACAGACATACCTCACAGAGCAGTCATACATCTGGACATCGACAACTTGGTTCGGTTACAACGACTTCGAGAACGAGTTCACAACACGTTCGTTCAAGGTTGACGGCACTGACGTGGCTGTAGACGGCGGTACTGCTGTTGTTACTGCACAGGGCGACGAGTACCACATCGAGCTCACACTCGAGGGTCGTGATGGCTACGTATATATGATCGAGTACGACGGCAAGCTCGATGACAAGGGCGAAGTTGTGGACGACAACTCACCAGTAGCCTTCACATATATGTCTAAGGGTACTTACTCTTCATCATACTGGTGCTACCTCTATGAGCTTTCGAACGATAAGGGCGACACTATGACCCTCTACATCAACGACACTCAGGGTAACGAGACAAACATCTACTCTGACGACTCGTTCATCTGGACTACTCGCGACTACTGCTACTATGCTGGCGACTTCTCGACATCAGGCATCAAGGTTAACGGTATGAGCTACGAGGCTATCAGCGGTACTATGAACCTTGTATCTGACGGTGCGGGCACTATCGACTTCACAATGACACTCAACTTCACGAATGGTTCATCACGCCAGTTCTCATTTGCTGGTAAGATTGGCCAGAAGAGTGCTTCAGGCGAGGTTACCAAGCTTGCAACACCATCGGTAGCTGGTATCGTATCGGGCAACGCGGCTACTGTTAGCTGGCAGGAGATTGCGGGTGCTAAGAGCTACACCGTGACACTCAACGGTGGCAACGCAAAGACTGTGGAGACTGCCTACATCACATACCAGAACCTTGAGTGGGAGACTACCTACACAGTATCTGTTGTAGCTAACCCTGCAGACACAACTATCAACTCGGCATCTGACCCAGGTACAGCAACATTCACCACAGAGGCTAACCCTGGCGGTGGCGAGGGTGGTGGTAACACCCCTGGCGAGAGCTTCGAGAACTGGGTATTCGACGCATCGCTCAATATGAGCTCGTTGCTTGTCACACTCACAGATGGCTCACACACTGTGACTATGACACTCAACGAGCTTTCAGGTGGTACGTTCTACCTCAACGGCGATGGCGTGCTCAACGCATCGAACATCACTGTTAATGGCGTAGCTGCCGAGAGTGCATCGGGCACAATGGAGATGTCATCATCATCGAGCTACTACATCGTTCTCGACTGCTACATCAACGGTGTACACTACACAGGTACATCGAACAACCCTGTAGTATAACATAGGGTTTTGGCCAACAGAAGGGCTTTCCGAGAGGAGAGCCCTTTCTATTTTAATTAGTGATGGGCCTTAGTCCTTCAGCTCCTTAACTTCCTTAAATACTCTTTTGTCTCTTTCACGCCTCCTGCTCGACTTCAAAAAACAACCAAAAAGTTTGGAAGTTTAGTTAAAAATTTATAGCTTTGTGATATGATAGGGCACGGAATGTGCCTAAGGTATGAGAATTAGCAAGTTAGGAACTTTAACAAACATTTAAAACTATAGATTATGAAACTAAGAAAACTATTCTTCTTGTTGCTCGCATTGCCTCTGGCATTTGCAGCGTGTGAGCCTACACCTAACGATGTAGACGACCCTCAGAATGCTCCTGAGTTGGCACTCACATCTCAGGCTACTCTCGAGTTCTCAGCAGATGGTGGCGAGGCTGAGATCACCTACACCATTGCTAATGCCATTGAGGGCACTGAGCTCCAGGCTACTTGCGAGGCTGACTGGGTAACAGTTGTAGCTGGTGATAAGGTACGCGTAACCGTTGCTGCTAACGAGGGCGACGCTCGCGAGACTAAGATTGTTGTTGCTTACGGCGAGGCTAAGTTTGAGGTTGCTGTGAAGCAGGCTGCGAAGCCAGCTAAGGAGTATCTCTACGACGCAGAGATGGCTTACGCTGAGCGTATGGACTTGTCAGACTACGGCTTCCCTTACAACAACTATCTCATCGCATTCTACTCGGCTGATGGCAACATCCTTATGGGTACTGTATTGGTAGGTCCTGAGGGCGAGGAGATCCTCTCTGCAGGCACTTACACTGCTGCGAATGGTGGTTTGTTGATGGAGGGCTTCGAGCTCTACGTTGGCGAGACTGAGGAGTACTTCTTCGAGGGTGGCAACGGCACAATCGTTGTTGGTGGTGACATCGATGGCTACACATTCGACATCGACCTTACAAATACTGAGGGTCAGAACTTCCACTTCACTTACGAGGGCGTAGTTGAGGCTATGGATCCTAAGGCAGGTCTTCCTACTGAGGATGTTACATTTGTAGCTGACTACTGCCAGGGCGACTACTACGGTACAGAGTACTCTCCAGCACACAACTACTACTTCGTTCTCTCGGACAAGGGTCTCGACAATGATGGTTATGGATACGGTGGTGGTACATACTATCAGCTCGACCTCTACAGCGTTGAGGGTGCGGTAGACGCTGAGGGTTACATCCACATCCCTGCAGGTACTTACACATTTGACGCTGACGACACAATGGAGGAGTGGACTATAGGTAACTACTACTCTGGCTACTTCAAGATTTCAGCTGATGGTACTGCTTACGATGCTAAGGGTGGCTTCGAGTCAGGCCAGGCTGTAGTAACTGAGAACAGCATCACTCTTGAGGTATATGTTGCTGGCGTTAAGCACACCGTGACTTACAACGGTGCACCTAAGCTCTATGTTGGTGGCAACGGTGGCGGCGGTGAGACTCCTACTCCTGGCGACGGTGGTGAGGTAGAGTTCACAGCATACCACGCTTACGGTATGTACTACGGCGACCAGTACACTCCTGGCACTGCTGACAACTACTACTTCTTCCTCTCTGACCTCGGCATCGACGAGGAGGGCTACGACTATGTAGGTGGTACATACTATCGTTTAGATATCTATGCTCCTATCACATCTGACTACACTATCACTCCTGGCACATACCCAATTGACGTAAACGATACTATGGCTTCAGGCACAGTATCTGCTTACTACTCAGCATACTACAAGTGGAACTACGATGGTTCGGACTATGACGCTATTGACTATCCTGACGGTGGCTTCATCACATTCAACGCTGATGGCTCTATCTACGCTGAGGTACACATGATGATGAGCGGCGAGACTCACAAGGTATCGTTCCAGGGTGATATCGTTATCTACGACGGCACTGGCGGCTCAGGCGGTGGCGGTGGCGACTACGGCGACGTAATCTCTACACTCACCGAGAACCACACCGTTACTCTCGACCACCACACACTCGTTTACGAGGCTTATGGTGACTACTACGGCGTTGGCTTGCAGAACTGGGCATTTATGATTATGCCTAACGACGGCGAGGGTGAGTACGTTCAGTTCGACATCTTGGCAGGTCCAGATAGCACCGACTTCGCAGGTACTTACGCCATCAACGACTCTATGGACTCATACACCTCTTGGCCAGGTGAGATTAGCAATGTCTATATGGGTGGCTCTTGGCTCTACTCAAGCG
>JAFYQY010000227.1 GCA_017559685.1 Alistipes sp. | reverse complement strand
TCCCCACATCATCTTATTTCGTAACGAATCGAAGAACGAAATATTGTTAGGAACGGCCAAACGGATGTATCTTTTTGCCTTTTTGATGGTCAAAACCGTGTCGTTCGAGACTTTAAATGTGCGGTTGTCGGCCGAGATAGAGGTCTCGTTATTTCGAGTGTTTATGTGCAACGAAACTATGCTCGAATCGGGCATTACGATAGGTCGCATCGTAAGGTTGTGCGGTGCGAGCGGAGTGAGCAAAAGTGAGTGGCACGAAGGAGCCAAAATAGGGCCTCCAGCACTCAAAGAATATGCTGTCGAACCTGTTGGCGTTGAGAGAATTACGCCGTCGCCATTGTAGGTCGCTACGGGGTTGTTGTCGATGGTTGCATCGATCGAAATCATCGACGCTCCGAGACGCTGAATTGATACCTCGTTCAGGGCGTAGAGAGTTGCCTCTCCGAGCCCCTCGATGCTGAGCATATCACGCACCTCTAAGTTGAGTTTTCCGTCGGCTATACCCTCGAAAACCTCCTTGATATTCTCACGTGGTGCGAGAGCCAAAAAACCGAGATGGCCACCATTGATTCCAACCACGGGGATGTCTGCTCCGTTCAAGCGGTGAACACCCTCGAGTAGGGTGCCGTCGCCACCGTAACACACCATCACCGCCTCCTCGGGTTGCGCTCCGACCGCATCTTCGTAGATATATTCGGTCGGAATTGTACGAGAAGTGAGCTCCTCGATATTCTCGGCAAACTCTCTGTTTATGGCGTAGTCGAAGCCGTAACGCTCTATGGCTCCGAAGATTTCGTTGATATCCTCGGTGCGAGAGTTGATGCCCTTGCGTGAAAAAAGTATGATTTTCATCTCTTGTTTCGGCGAAATTTATTAACTTTACAACGATTTTGGCGCAGAGTGTGCAAAATCACTCTGCAAATATAGCGATTTTTATGACAAAATTAAGCGTAAACATAAATAAGATTGCGGTAATTCGCAATTCTCGAGGTGGAAATACTCCCGATGTTGTGGTTGCTGCTCTCAATATCGAGCGTTTTGGTGGTGAGGGTATTACAGTTCATCCTCGCCCCGATGCTCGCCACATCCGTTATTCGGACGTTCGTGAGTTGAAGAAGGTTATCAAAACCGAGCTCAATATCGAGGGTAATCCTATCGGCTCGTTTGTCGATTTGGTGCTCGAAGTGGTACCTGCACAGGTAACCCTCGTACCTGATGCCGAGAACGCAATTACATCGAATGCGGGCTGGGATACTATTGCGAATAAGGAGTTCCTCACCGAGATTACTAAGCGCTTCCACGAGAAGGGTATTCGTGTCTCGATTTTTGTCGATCCGAAGCCCGAAATGGTTGCCGGAGCAAAGGCTTGCGGTGCTGACCGTGTGGAGCTCTACACCGAGGCTTATGCTGCTGGCTATAAGGCTGATAGAGAGACCTCTATCGCACCATACATCGCCGCTGCCGAGGAGGCTCGCAAGTGCGGTTTGGGCTTGAATGCAGGCCACGACCTCTCGCTCGAGAATTTGCAATATTTTGCACAGCAGATTCCGTGGTGCGACGAGGTTTCGATTGGTCACGCCCTTATCAGCGACGCCCTATACTACGGCTTGGAAAACACAGTGCAACTCTATCGCCGTTGCTTGCGATAAACGGAAAACGGAAAACGGAAAACGGAAAGCGGAAAACGGAAAACGAATTTATAAAACCCCTAACGTCTCTAACGCCCCTAACGTCTCTAACGCCCCTAACGCCTCTAATAATGAAAAACCCGTTAGACCTACCAATTTTTAAGCAAATTTCACGCCTTGTCGATGAACGAGGTGTCGAGGCATATGTCGTGGGCGGATATGTCCGTGACTACTACCTCCATCGCCCCTGCACCGATATCGATGTGGTGGTTGTGGGTAGTGGCATCGAGATAGCCCAGGCACTCGGCAAGGAGCTACAAACCAAAGTGTCGGTATTCAAGACCTTCGGTACTGCAATGCTCCACGCCAATGGCTATGAGGTGGAGTTTGTGGGCGCCCGCAAAGAGTCCTATTCGCCCGACTCTCGTAAACCGCACGTTGAGGATGGCACCATCGAAGATGATCAGCGCCGTCGTGACTTTACGATTAACGCTATGGCGTGGTCGCTCAATGGCAAGACCTTTGGCGAGTTGGTCGATCCGTTCGACGGAATGTACGACCTCGAAGATTGTATTATCTGCACTCCGTGCGACCCCGATATCACCTTCTCGGACGACCCGTTGCGTATGATGCGTGGCATTCGCTTCGCTTCGCAGCTCGGCTTCGAGTTGGCCGACGAGACCTTCGAGGCGATGAAGCGCAACCGTGAACGCATCAAAATTGTGTCGCAGGAGCGCATCATTACCGAGCTCAATAAAATTGTTGCATCGCCTGTTCCGTCAATCGGTTTTGAGCTGCTCGAATTGACGGGTTTGTTGGAGATTATCTTCCCCGAACTGCACGCCCTTTGCGGTGTGGAGCGCAGGGGTAATCACGCCCACAAAGATAACTTTAAGCATACGCTCAAAGTGCTTGATAATGTGGCATATAAGAGTAATGACTTGTGGCTTCGCTGGGCTGCAATTATGCACGATATCGCCAAGCCTAAGTGCAAGTCCTACGACCCTCGCATCGGCTGGTCGTTCCACGGTCACGAGGTGCTCGGCTCGAAGATGGTGCAACCTATCTTCCGCCGTATGAAACTCCCTCTTGGCGAGTCGATGAAGTTTGTGCAGAAGCTCGTTTTCCTCCACCTTCGCCCCATTATTTTGGCGGAGGATGTCGTTACCGACTCGGCTGTGCGCCGACTTCTCTTCGAGGCGGGCGACGATGTCGAGAAGTTGATGACACTCTGCGAAGCGGATATCACCTCGGGTATTGAGAGCAAAGTGAAGCGATTCCTTGCCAATTTCGAGCTTGTGCGTGAGAAGATGCGTGATCTCGAGGAGCGTGACCGCATCCGCAACTTCCAGCCGCCAATCACCGGCGATATAATAATGAAGGAGTACGATATTGCCCCTTGTGCGCTTCTTGGCGAGATTAAGGAGGCGATCAAAAACGCCATTCTCGACGGCGAAATACCAAACGAGTACGACGCAGCCCACGCAATGATGGAGCGTTTGGCCGCAGACCACGGCTTAATCAAAAGAAAATAGTTCTGATGGGCTCTTTTTGCACCTTGCTTGCGGTGTAAATGCTCATTTACACCATAGTAAACTGCGCTTTCCACCACTGCGCAACGCACAAAAATAGTCTCATCATTGACTATTTTCGGTGTGTGTGTTTTAGTGAATTTAGCGAGATTAGAGAATTTAGTGAGATTGGAAATTTGGTAAAATCCCCCTTAATGCCCTTAATATCTCTAACGCCCCTAATATCCTTACTATCCTTACTATCCCCTAAATTTTCTTGTCGCCTCAAAAAAAACGGCAAAAAATTTGCTAAATATATACAAAGTATATACCTTTGCACCGTTAAATGATTAACAGAAGGATATTAGGTTTTCTAAACACATAAACATTATTTAATTATGGCACAAATTAAGATTGGTATCAACGGTTTCGGACGTATCGGCCGTATGGTATTCCGTGCAGCTTGCACACAGACTGAGAAGTATGACGTAGTAGGTATCAACGACCTCTGCCCAGTAGAGTACTTGGCTTATATGCTTAAGTATGACACTATGCACGGTCAGTTCGATGGTACTATCGATTTCGATGCAGAGAAGAACCTCCTCATCGTTAACGGTAAGGCTATCCGTGTAACTGCTGAGCGTAACCCAGAGGATTTGAAGTGGAACGAGGTTGAGGCTGAGTACGTAGTTGAGTCTACAGGTTTGTTCCTCACAGCTGAGAAGGCTGAGGCTCACATCAAGGCTGGTGCAAAGTATGTAGTTATGTCAGCTCCTGCTAAGGATAAGACTCCTATGTTCGTTTGCGGTGTTAACACTAACACTTACGCTGGTCAG
>JAFYQY010000226.1 GCA_017559685.1 Alistipes sp. | reverse complement strand
GTTTGAACTTGACCTATACAATGATGTCGAAGCGTAACCTCCTCAAACTCGTCAAGGAGGGTGCTGTAATGGGTTGGGACGACCCTCGAATGCCGACTATCTGCGCTTTGCGCCGTAAGGGTTATACCCCTGCTTCGGTGCGTGCATTTGCCGAGATGGTGGGTGTAGCTAAGCGTGACAATGTTATCGACTTGGGCAAGATGGAGTACTGCGTTCGTGAGGACTTGAACAAGGTTGCCGAGCGTCGTATGGCTGTTTTGAACCCTCTCAAGGTGGTTATCACCAATTGGGAGGAGGGTAAGGTCGAGATGCGCAAGGCTGTGAACAACCCAGAGAACGAGGAGGCTGGTATGCGTGAGGTGCCATTCTCGAAGGTGCTCTACATCGAGCGTGACGACTTTATGGAGAATCCTCCGAAGAAATACTTCCGTCTTTCGCCAGGAAACGAGGTGCGTTTGCGCTACTCGTACCTTATCAAGTGCGACGAGGTTATCAAGGATGAGGAGGGCAACGTAGTTGAGTTGCACTGCTCGTACGACCCGATGTCGGGCGAGGGCTCATCGAGCGACGGCCGTCGTGTTAAGGGCGTTATCCATTGGGTATCGGCTGAGCACGCTGTTGAGGCTGAGATTCGTTTGTTCAACCCATTGTTCAAGACCGAGGATCCGAACGATACTTCGGAGGGTCAAACTTCGTGGGAGGACAACCTCAATCCTGAGTCATTGGTTGTAACAAAGGGCTATTTGGAGCCAGCATTGAAAGATGCTCCTATTGGTACAACCTACCAGTTTGAGCGTGTGGGCTACTTCTGCCCTGATACCGACTCGACAGCCGAGCATTTGGTATTCAATCGCACCGTGACCTTGAAGGACTCGTGGGCGAAGATGAATAAATAATCTATCGAAAGGGTGAAATTTCGTACCGAGATAGAGGTGACTCCACTTACGGAGGGGTTGGAGTATGGCGCAAAAATCTTTGCGCTCGGCTCTTGCTTTGCCGAAAATATCTCGGAGCGACTCTCGAGAGCGAAATTTTCGATCGAGAGTAACCCTTTTGGAGTGCTGTTCAACCCCTTCTCTATAGCCAATGCGATTGAGCGATTGGCCGATACGAGAACATTTGCCGTGTGCGATATTACGGCTGGCAAGGAGAGCTATTTCTCTTTCGATGCTCATTCGTCGCTCGATGGTAAGACGCACACCGAGGCGTTCGGAAATCTGAACAAGGCGGTGGCGCAGGGTGCAAAATCGCTTGCCGAGGCCGAGTGGGTTATCTTGACATTTGGTACGGCGTGGATTTACGAACACGAGGGTAGGGTAGTGGCTAATTGCCATAAGCAACCCGCCTCGCAGTTCGAGCGCAGGCGCTTGTCGGTGGCGGAGATTGTCGAGCGATATAGCCGACTCTTTGAGGGTGTTTTGCACGATAAAAAGGTTATTCTTACGGTAAGTCCTGTGCGCCATATCGGCGACGGCTTGCAGGAGAATAGCGTCAGCAAGTCGACCTTGCGTTTGGCAGTGGAGGAGTTGGTGGCGAAGTACGAAAATGCCCACTACTTCCCGTCGTACGAGATTTTGATTGACGATTTGCGAGATTATCGCTACTATGCCGACGACTTGGCTCATCCGTCGAAGATGGCGGTCGACTATGTGTGGGAGCGATTTTGCGATGCGGTGCTTTCGGAGGGGGCAAAGGCGAAATTGCCGCTTGTCGAGCAGGTGGCTGCCGCTGCCGAGCATCGACCATTTAACCCCGATAGCGAGGCACATAAAACCTTCTGTCGCAAGATGTTGGCAAAGGTAGAGTCGATGCCCGAAATAGATTTTTCGCTCGAGAGGAGCGCATTTGAAAGATATTTGTAGATGAAATTGAGAGTATACATATTAACCCTTTTGTCGCTTTTTGTGGTGGCGTTTGCCGAGGCACGACCTCGTCTTGTGGTGAATGTTGTTGTGAGTGGCCTGAGCCAGCACGACCTCGTGCGCTACGAGAAGAATTTTAGCAAAGACGGATTCTTGCGACTCCGCAATAGTGGCGTCGAGTTCACTGAGTGCTATGCCGATTACGCCCCTACAACATCTGAGGCGGGCTTGGCAACCTTTGCTACGGGCTCAACCCCTGCTACCCACGGCATCTTCTCGTCGGTACTCTTCGATAGAGTGCTGAACAAGAGAGTGCCAATGTGTATAAGAACGATACCCGAGTCAGAAACTGTGCGCAAGGAGGTTGACGTGAACTATACTACTCAGCCATTTACCGTACAGACACTCTCCGAGGCGGTACTCTCGTCGTCGGAGCGCAACCGTGCAATAACAATCGCCCACAACCCGCTTTCGGCTATGATTTTGGCAGGTCGCAAGGGTGAGTGTTATTGGATGGATAAGGAAGGAAAGTGGAACTCGGCAGACTGCTATATGGAGGAGTTGCCGACGTGGGTGCGCACCTATAATAACGACGATATGAATCGTGTCTTTGCGACCGATATATGGTATGGTCGTTATGTGCGAGATCGCTACCGCAACACCACCTCGACCGATATTACAATCTACGAAAAGGATAATGCACGCCGAAATCGTACACAGCGCAAGGTGTCGGAGGGATGGGTGCAGAATTTGCTCTCTACGCCGTCAGGAAACTTGGCGATTTTCGAGTTTGCAAAGCGAGCTGTGGGCTCGTTGTTGCCACTCCACATCGAAGATGAGTGTAAGGTGCTGAATATCTGCCTGGATGTTCCACGAACAATCGCTGAGCGATATGGTGCCGACTCAATTGAGTACGAGGATATGCTCTACTCGTTGGATGCTTCGTTGGCGGAGTTTTTGACCTTCCTCTATGCGCAGTTGCCACAGCAGAATGATGTTGTTGTGGTGCTCACTTCGGATAGCGGAATGAGCCCTGCAAAACGAGATAACAGCGATATGACTCGCTTCAATACTCGCCAATTCGAGGTTATTATGAACGCCTTCTTGAGCGCTCGCTACGGACAAGATTCGTGGGTATTGGGCTACTCGAATGGTTCGTTGTACCTCAATCACGACGTGGTCTACAGCCACAAAAAGAGCCTCGAGGAGGTGCAGAACGAGGTTGCGAACTTCGCTTTGCAGTATCGCAGCGTTGCTATGGCAGTTACCGCTACAGCTATGCGTTCGGCTCAATTCTCGAAGGGTGCAATGGCGCTGTTGCAGAATGGCTACAACCCTCGTCGCTCGGGCGATGTCGTGATGGCGTTCGATGCCGAGCGTATCGAGTTGGATTCGAGAAGAGTTGCGATGTCGGGCTCGATGTATAACTACGACCGCCACATCCCGTTGCTGATTTGTGGTGCGGGTATTGTTCCAAAACAGGTCTCGGAGCGAGTTACCTCCGAGCAGATAGCTCCGACTCTGTCGGCGTTGATGGGCGTAGAGCGTCCACAATGTTCCGATGCGGAGACGATTACGATTGAGAAAAAATAGAGATTATGGCAGATATAGTACAGGATGAGATTATCGAGGAGTTCTCGATGTTCGATGATTGGTTGGATAAGTACGACTACCTCATATCGTTGAGCGAGTCGTTGCCCGTGATTGCACCCGAGCATAAGACTGATGAGTATATCATCGAGGGTTGTCAATCACGAGTGTGGGTTGATGCGAGAGTGGAGGGTGGAAAAATCTACTACTCGGCAGATAGCGATGCCATAATAATCAAGGGTTTGTTAGCGTTGTTGATTCGAGCTATGGGTGGTCGCACTCCGCAGGAGGTGGTCGATCTCGACCTCTACTTTATCGATGCGATAGGCTTGAAGGAGAATCTCTCGCCGACACGAGGAAATGGCCTCGTTGCGACAATCAAGCAGATGCGACTCTACGCCCTTGCTTTTACTAAACAGAACGATTAATTTTGAGTTTGCGAAGATGACTGCAGAAGATATATTGCGTGTCGAAAAGGATATTGTGCTGACACTTAAGAATGTCTACGACCCCGAGATTCCCGTAAATATTTACGATCTTGGACTTATATACGAGATTGACTATGATCCTTCGGGCGAGGCTACTATTCGTATGACTTTGACCGCTCCGAACTGCCCTATGGCCGATATGCTGGTCGAGGATGTGAATACGCAGGTGGCGAAGGTTAATGGCGTCGAGAAGGTGAATGTTATACTTGTGTTCGAGCCTGCTTGGGATAAGTCGATGATGAGCGAGGAGGCTCTACTCGAACTCAATCTACTCTAAGTTATGTCTGCTAAAAGCTCTATTCAGGCCGAGTCGCAACGGTTGTGCGCCAAGGAGATGCTCGAACTTGATGGTTCGCATCGCCGAGAGGTTATGGCGCAGTTGTGCTTCGACAGAATAGCGCAGAAGCAGGAGTTTCTCGTCGATAAATTTCACGATACCGATAATTGGAACGAGACGGCGTATCTTATGCTGTTGCGTTCGTTGGATATAAAGGCTAATCGCAACTCCTATGAGCGATTGGCGCAGATTCTTCCCTATCGCTACTTTTCGAAGGTGGGCTATGAGCGTCGCTCTATCGAGGCTATGTTGCTCGGCTCGGCGGGATTATTACCTCGCTTGTCGGCAGTATTCGAGGGTAATGAAAGTGTTGCCGAGTTGCAATCAATTTACGACTACGACTCCCATAAATTTGGCTTGCAACAGATGGGCGTTGAGGAGTGGCAACTCACCGGACACGTAGGCGATAATCACCCCGTAATAAGGCTGTTGCAGTTAGCGAGTGTGCTCTCGCAACACGAGTATCTGCTGAACGATATTTTGAGTTGTCGCACACGGCAAGATGTCGAGAAATTGTTCTGCAATAGTAGCGTTCCTAAGTGGGCGTATCGCTTTATGCCAGAGGAGCATAATGGTGGTGCAATCTCTCGTACAAAGGCGCAGATGTTGGGTATAAATGTCGTTGCTCAACTCCAGATTTTCTACTCGGAATATACGATGCGTACCGACCTCGATTCACGAGGTGTCGAGCTTCTCGAGCAACTCCCTGCCGAGAATAATCTCTTTATTGCTCGTTGGGCAAAACTTGGCGTCAAGGCCGAAAATGCACTCGAGTCGCAAGCCCTTCTTCAACTCACGAAGGAGTATTGTTCATCCCTGCACTGCGATAAGTGTCCCCTCCGTCGATTCCTCGATGCAGAATAAACGCAAAATACATTTGTATTTTCCGTATAATTTTTGTATCTTTGAGCCGTTTATTATGCAGAACGGATAAATTAAGTTACACAACATAGAAATATGGGAGCATTATCAAGTATAATCAAGTTATTTTTTGGAAGTAAGTCGGACAAGGATCGCAAGGAGATTATGCCTTATGTAGAGAAGATTAAGGCGGTATATCCAACCATTGCGGCGTTGTCGAACGACGAGTTGCGTGAGCGCAGTGAGGCATTGCGTAAGCGTATTGCAGATTTTATTGCCGAGGACGAGGCGCACATCGTAGCGCAGAAGGCAAAGTTGGAAGATATCAATATCTCTTTGAACGACAAGGAGAAGATTTCGAAGGATGTTGATCAGACCGTAAAGCGTATCGACGAGAAGATCGAGAAGGTGCTCGACGAGATTTTGCCTGAGGCTTTCGCTATTATGAAGGATACGGCTCGTCGTTTTGCCGAGAACGAGACTGTCGAGGTTACCGCAAACGACTTCGACCGCAACTTGGCTGCAAAGAAGGATTTCGTAAATATCGAGGGCGATAAGGCGATATACTCTACACGCTGGACTGCGGGTGGTAACGATATCAAGTGGGATATGGTGCACTACGACGTTCAGTTGTTCGGTGGAGTAGTGTTGCACAAGGGTAAGATTGCCGAGATGGCTACTGGTGAGGGTAAGACCCTCGTGGCTACATTGCCGGTGTTCTTGAACGCTTTGGCAGGCAAGGGTGTTCATATGGTTACCGTGAACGACTACCTCGCAAAGCGTGATGCCGAGTGGATGGGCCCTATGTATCAGTTCCACGGTCTCTCGGTAGATTGTATCGACTTGCACCAGCCAAATTCGGAGGAGCGTCGCAACGCCTATATGGCAGACATCACCTTCGGTACAAATAACGAGTATGGTTTCGACTACTTGCGTGACAATATGGCGTCGTCGCCATCGGGTTTGGTACAGCGCAAGCATCACTTCGCTATCGTCGATGAGGTCGACTCGGTGTTGATTGACGATGCACGTACTCCGCTCATTATTTCGGGTCCTGTGCCAAAGGGTGAGGATCAGCTCTTCGAGGAGTATCGCCCTGTTATCGAGTTCCTCTACGGCTTGCAGAAGGACTTCGTTACTAACCTCGTTGCCGAGGCTCGTAAGTTGGCTGCCGAGGGCAAGATGGAGGAGTCGGGTTTGCTCACCTATCGTGCATACAAGGGTTTGCCAAAGTATAAACCACTCATCAAGTTCCTCTCGGAGCAGGGTATCAAGGTTCAGATGCAGAAGACCGAGAATATCTATATGGCGGACAACAACCGCCGTATGCCTGAGGTTACCGACGAGTTGTTCTTCGTTATCGACGAGAAGATGAACTCGATTGAGTTGACCGATAAGGGTCACGAGGTGTTGTCGAAGCGAGTAGGCGAGGATGGCTTCTTTGTGTTGCCTGACGTGGGTGCAGAGATTGCCGAGTTGGAGCAGCAGCAACTCTCGTCGGAGGAGAAGGCGCAGAAGAAGTGCGAGCTTTTGAATGACTATTCGATTCGTTCGGAGCGAGTACATACCGTAAACCAGTTGCTCAAGGCGTATGCGATGTTCGAGAAGGATGTCGAGTACGTGGTTATGGACAACAAGGTTATGATTGTCGACGAGCAGACAGGTCGTATCTTGGATGGTCGTCGCTACTCGGATGGTTTGCACCAGGCTATCGAGGCGAAGGAGCGTGTTAAGGTTGAGGCTGCGACACAGACCTTTGCTACTATCACCTTGCAGAACTACTTCCGTATGTACCACAAGTTGGGCGGTATGACAGGTACTGCCGAGACCGAGGCATCGGAGTTCTGGAATATCTACAAGTTGGATGTTGTGGTTATCCCAACCAACCGTCCAATTCTTCGTCAGGATCAAAACGACATTCTCTATAAGACCAAGCGTGAGAAGTATAACGCCGTAATTGCGGAGGTTGAGCGCCTTGTTAAGGCGGGTCGCCCTGTGTTGGTGGGTACCACTTCGGTCGAGATTTCGGAGTTGTTGAGCCGAATGTTGAAGATTCGTGGCATCAAGCACAATGTGCTCAATGCTAAGCACCACGCTCAGGAGGCGAAGGTTGTTGCCGAGGCAGGTCGTCCTGGTCAGGTAACCATTGCAACCAATATGGCGGGTCGTGGTACCGATATTAAGCTTACCGACGATGTTAAGGCTGCAGGAGGTCTTGCTATCATCGGTACCGAGCGTCACGAGAGCCGTCGTGTCGACCGCCAGTTGCGTGGTCGAAGCGGTCGTCAGGGTGACCCAGGATCGTCGCAGTTCTTTGTGTCGTTCGAGGATAATTTGATGCGTCTGTTCGGATCGGAGCGTATCGCTGCGATGATGGATAAGATGGGCATCCAGGAGGGCGAGGCTATTCAGTCAGGTATGATGTCAAAGGCTGTGGAGCGTGCCCAGAAGAAGGTTGAGGAGAACCACTTCGGTGTTCGTAAGCGCTTGTTGGAGTATGACGATGTGATGAACTCGCAGCGTGAGGTTATCTACACTCGTCGTCGCAACGCTTTGTATGGCGATAGAGTAGAGATCGACCTCAATAACGCTATGTGCGACTATGTCGAGGCGTTTATCAACGAGCACGAGGGTTGCGAGTTCAGCGACTTCTCGTTCGACTTGATGCGTGAGGTTGGCTTGCAGCCATCGTTTGACGAGGCTAAGTATAAGTCGGCACGTCCTGCCGAGTTGTCGGAGTTGCTTATTGCCGACTTGCAGGCGTTGGTTGCTCTCCGAGCAAAGGCGGTAGCTGATACTATCGCACCTGTTATGGAGAAGATGTACGAGGAGCACAAGAATATGACCGATGCCAAGATTCACATCCCTCTCACAAACGGTCACTATGGCTACAATGTGCCTGTTTTGTTGAAGCGTTGGAAGGAGACAAACGGTGCCGAGGTATATCGTGTATTCTCGAAGATTGTGATGTTTACCACTATCGACGACGCTTGGCGTGAGCACTTGCGTGAGATGGATGACTTGCGTCAGAGCGTACAGAATGCATCATACGAGCAGAAGGATCCGCTCTTGATCTACAAGTTTGAGTCGTTCGGTTTGTTCGAGAAGATGTTGCAGGGTATCAACCGTGATGTTGTAGCAATGCTCTGCAAGGCTTATGTGCCTGTGTCGCAGAAGTCGAAGGATGAGATTGACCGCCGTCAGCATAATCGTGATAAGGTGGACGTAAATAAGTTGCAGGCATCACGTGAGGCGGCAGCGGCTGCAGCAGGTCAGGGCGACAAGTCGAAGCCTGCACCTGTTCAGGTCGAGAAGAAGATTGGTCGTAACGAGCCTTGTCCTTGTGGTAGCGGTAAGAAGTACAAACATTGTCACGGTAAATAGGCTATGGGAGCATACGCAGAGGAGAAACAGCGACAACTCGATATTCGCTACCTGAAGATGGCTCGTGTGTGGGCGGAGAACTCATATTGCGTGCGCCGTCAGGTGGGTGCGCTTATCGTTAAGGATAAGATGATTATCTCGGATGGCTACAACGGCACACCGTCGGGCTTCGAGAATATCTGCGAGAACGATATGGGTACTACCAAGCCGTACGTTCTTCACGCCGAGGCTAACGCTATTACCAAGGTTGCAAAGTCGGCAAACAACTGCGATGGCGGAACCCTGTATGTAACAACCTCACCTTGTATGGAGTGCTCGAAGCTGATTATTCAGGCAGGTATCCGTCGTGTAGTCTTCTCGGAGAAGTATCACAATACCGAGGGCTTGGATATCTTGTCGAAGGTGGGTGTCGAGTTGGTACACTTGCCTCTTGAGGAGTAACATTTTTTACACAACAATATTTTCTAACTAATTAAAAACAAAACAACTATGAGTTTCTTAACAAATGAGAAGTTGACCATCGTCGGCGCAGCCGGTATGATTGGTTCGAACATGGCGCAGTGCGCTATGATGATGAAGTTGTCGTCTAACATCTGCCTCTACGACCCATTTGCTCCAGCATTGGAGGGTGTAGCAGAGGAGTTGTACCACTGCGGTTTCGACGGCATCAACCTCACTTTCACTTCGGATATCAAGGAGGCTTTGACCGATGCGAAGTATGTAGTATCGTCGGGTGGTGCTGCTCGTAAGGCAGGTATGACCCGTGAGGATTTGTTGAAGGG
>JAFYQY010000225.1 GCA_017559685.1 Alistipes sp. | reverse complement strand
TGCGGTAGACTGCGCAATCTCGCACTCGTGGTGTGGGAACATCAAGTCCATACCGCCACCGTGGATATCGAACTTCTCGCCGAGGTACTTGGTGCTCATAGCCGAGCACTCCATATGCCAACCTGGGAAACCGTCGCTCCAAGGCGAAGGCCAACGCATAGTGTGCTCAGGTGCCGCCTTCTTCCACAACGCAAAGTCGTAAGAGTGCTTCTTGTCGTCCTGACCGTCGAGCTTGCGGGTGTCGGTTACGATATCGTCGAGGTTACGTCCCGAGAGAATACCGTAGCGGTGATCCTTGTTGTATTTCTCTACATCGAAGTAGATTGAGCCATTCGACTCATAGGCATAGCCAGCGTCGAAGATGCGCTTCACGAAGTCGATCTGCTCGATAATGTGTCCCGAAGCGTGAGGCTCGATAGATGGGGTTTGTACGCCCAATTTCGCCATAAAGGTCTTGTAACGCTCGGTGTAGTAGTGTGCAACCTCCATTGGCTCCAACTGCTCCAAACGAGCCTTCTTTGCAATCTTATCCTCTCCCTCGTCGGCATCGTGCTCGAGGTGGCCTACATCGGTGATATTGCGCACGTAGCGCACCTTGTAGCCCTCAGCCTTCAAGTAACGGAACAAGAGGTCGAATGTGATTGACGGACGAGTGTGTCCGAGGTGTGGATCGCCATAAACGGTCGGTCCGCAAACATACATACCAACACGGCCTTCGTTAATAGGCTTGAACTCCTCCTTGCGACGGGTGAGCGTGTTGTAGAGATTTAATTTTACTGTAGCCATATCGTTATTTTCGTATTATAATTTCTGTTTTGGAGCACCATCGATGCCAAGTGAATCCTTCTCTCGCTGTGTGAGAATAAGGTCTTTATCCTCGGCGCCAAAGCTGCGATAGTAGTTGTTTATGCCGTAGACTATATCCTCACGGTTGTAATATGCTGCAAGGTAGTAGAGACGTGAAAGCTCGTCCATCTTGTCGCCAATGATGCTATCGACCATTCGTCCCTGCTCGCCCTCGAACTGCATATAGTACTCGATGTACTCAACTAAGGTGTTGTAGTAGGCAATCAACAATGCGTCGGCCTTATCGTTCAAAGCAAGGTCATAGTAGCACTCGATGAACGGATAGGTGTTAGCCTCGGTGAAGCGAATCTGGTTGATAGGCAACACCTCCAGGCCACGGTCGAGCAACGCCTCAGCACGCTCGGCATTACCCTGCTTGATATACTCACGTGCAACACGTGCAAAGGCCTCTCGTGTACGAGATACCTTGAGGTTGTACTGCGTAAACTCGTCTACATATACACGAGGGTCGGCCAAGTTGCCATAGCGGAATGTATTCATCAACTTGTCGTAGGCGTAGTCGGCGTCGATGCGACCGATACTCCACGAGTCTCGATACGGTGTTATAATCGGCACAAAGCGATATGCGTAGCCGTCGAACTGCAAGTAGTCCAAGAGACCGAACTTCTGCAATACGTAGACCTGTGTGAAGTAGATTGGTCGCTTCCAATCGAAGTGTGCGAACATATCGAGCAACATCAACTCCGAACGGCTCAACGAGCTAGCATTAAGCGTGATATAGACCGTATCGACCATCTTATTGTAGTCCTTCTCGTCTACAATGCCCGAAGCAACTGCCGCCTTCTTATCCACAGGCAAAGCAATGCGTCTGGTTGGAATATAGTCTATATACTCACCTCTACCCGACTCGAATTTAGTATCCTTGCGCTCGCTACGCACAAACTCCATAACATCCTTCGCCTCGAGTAGATCATCATAGTTTGCAACATATACCCAATCATTTTTGAAGGTGTATTTGTGACTTGGCAACGAGAACGGAATGCCGTCGGCATTGTTTGCCTTGCACTTCATCTCGTCTACATACCACTCGCCATCGAGGTAGCTCGAGTTCATAATGCGGACATCGGTACGCACGCCGTCTACCTCCTGATTAAACCAAAGCGGGAAGGTGTCGTTGTCACCGTAGTTGACGATAATCGGCGAAACGCCCTCCTTCTCTACTATCGATGAGAGATAGTTGTAACCCAAGTCACGAGCCATAGTGCGGTGCGAACGGTCGTGGTCATCCCAATTCTGGGCGCAGAGAATGCCCGGTACAACCATCGACACAGCAACAGCGCCGATAGCAACAGCCTTGTGGTGCTTCTTCAATCGCTCCGAAATCATACCATAGAGCGCCAATACGCCCAAGCCTATCCACATCGAGAAGGCATAGAAGGAGCCTGCATATACGTAGTCACGCTCACGCACCTCGCCAGGCGACGAGTTGAAGTATACGACAAGCGCAATACCCATCATCACAAAGAGCCACATCACAACAACGAAGTTGCGAGGGTCACGAAGAAGCTGATAGACCAAACCTATCAGACCGAGTAACAACGGCAAGAAGTAGTAGGTATTACGAGCTCTATTCTCAGCCATCTCACGAGGCAGATTCTTCTGCGGGCCCAAGAAGAGGCTATCCACAGCGTCGATACCCGAGAGCCAATTACCGTTAGTTATAGTGTTGCCATCAGGCTGAATGTCGTCCTGACGACCTACGAAGTTCCACCAGAAGTAGCGCCAATACATATAGTAGAGCTGGTACGAGAAGAAGAACACAAGGTTCTCGGCAGGTGTAGGCTCGACAATAACTCGAGTACGCTCGCCGTCGTGCCAAGTAACCTTGCGACCAAAGTCCAAAACCTCTTCTCGCATAGGACGACCGTCTCGTCCATATACAACCTTGCCATTCTCGTCTCGCACATAGTCCATCTTGGTGCGGTATGCTGCCCACTCCTTGAAGTCCGACTCCTTCTTCATATAGTTCCACATTCGTGGGAAGAGGTGCATAAACTTATCGGGATAGAGGTAGTCCTTAATCTTAGTCAGCTCCTTGTACTCACCCTTATTGGCGTCGTAGTAGTATATGGTCTCGTACTCGCACTTAGGGTTGCCCTCCTCGTCGATGTCGACAGGTGCAGCGTAAGATGGGCCATAAATCAATGGGCGGTTGCCATATTGGTCACGATTGAGCATCGAGAGCAACGCCGTAGGGTTGTCGGGGTTATTAGAGTTCATCGGTGGATTTACCGAAGCTCGAATAGTAACCGCAGCATACGACGAGAAGCCGAGCATAATCATCGTCACACAGACAACGACAAGATTCCAAAGTCGCTTGCCCTTGCGGTGGGTGTAATAGATTGCCAAACCGAGCAAGCCGAACATCGCCAAGACAAACACCACGATACCCATATTTACAGGCAAGCCCAACACATTCACGCAGAATACGTCGAACATAGCGCCCCAATATACTGTGTACGGGATGATAATGCCGTTAATGACGAGCAATATAGCGCACGCCAAGAGCGTAACAATCGTCAAGCCCTTGAGCGTAATGCGATCATACTTGCGGAAGTAGTAGATGAACACCAACGCAGGGATGGTGAGCAAGTTGAGGATATGCACACCGATAGAGAGTCCCATCAGGTAGGCGATAAGTATTATCCAGCGTGCAGAGTGAGGCTCGTCGGCCTCCTCCTCCCATCGCAACATAAGCCATACGACCAACGCCGTAAACATCGACGAGAGTGCGTAGACCTCGCCCTCGACTGCCGAGAACCAGAAGGTGTCGGTAAAGGTGTATGCCAACGCTCCTACGGCACCCGAGCCGAGAATAGCGATAGCATTAGCCACCGTGAGCGACTTGCCGTTACGGCTGACGAGTCGACGTGCGATATGGGTAATTGTCCAGAACAAGAACAAGATGCAGAAGGCACTCGCCAATGCGTTCATACCGTTCACCATATGCGGTACATAGTGTGGCGACGGTGCAAGCATAGTGGCAATACGAGCCAAGAGCATAAAAAGCGGAGCCCCAGGAGGGTGTCCCACCTCCAACTTATACGATGTAGCGACAAACTCGCCACAATCCCAAAGCGATGACGACGGTTCGATGGTCAGCAGATAGGTGAGCGCCGCAATGGCAAATACCACCCAGCCTGCAATTCTATTCCATCGTTTGAATATATTCTGTTCCATAATGGTTGCGCATTTATGCAATAAACGCACAAAGATACAAAAAACTTTTAGTTTTTTACAAAAAAAATATCACCGAACAAAAATATGCTCGGTGATACTCCTATGTATAGTCTCGACGACTACTTCTTCTTGGTGTAGAGGAAACGACGAATCTTCTTCGTTGCAGTCTTTTCGAACTCCTGCTCCTCCTCGACAACCTCCGAGATCTTCGAGTTGCGATTTACACGCTCATTGACCCACGCTTTGATATCACGCATAACATCCTCCTTGAAGAGCTCCAAGTCGTGCTTCTTCTTGTGCCAGGTATCCTTCAACTCCTCGTACTTAGCCTCGAGAGCCTCGGTGTCGAAGTGCACCAATGCCACCAACTTACCCTCCGACTCGGTAACCAACGACTCCGAGATAAAGACGTGAGAGTTAAGCACATTCTCGATATCCTCAGGGTAGATATTCTCGCCATTTGCGCCGAGAATCATATTCTTACAGCGACCCTTGATGTAGAGCCAACCATCCTTATCGAAGCAACAGAGGTCGCCCGTACGGAAGAAACCATCCTCGGTAAACACCTCGGCCGTAGCCTCTGGGTTCTTGTAGTAGCCCAACATCTGCGAAGGGCTCTTTACAACCAACTCGCCAATGCCTGTCTCGGGGTTTACATTCTCCAAGCGATACTCGATACCCTTCAAAATCGGGCCTGTAGAGCCGAGTCGCAACATTCCATCCACGGCACCCGCCAACAACGGAGCGGTCTCGGTCAAGCCATAGCCAATATCGTAGATAAACTTGGCATCGAGCAAGAACTGCTCAACCTCGGCGTCGAGCTTCGAGCCTCCAATACCGAAGAAGCGAATGCGACCACCAAAGGTCTTTGTGAGCTTCTTACCCGCAATGCGGTGGAAGTAGCGACGAATGAAGCCCACTTTGTAGAGAGCATTCATAAAGCCGTTCGAAGTGAAGGTCTTCTTTACCTTACCCTTGAAAATCTTCTCGATGATGAGTGGCACGGTAAGCATAATCGTAGGGCGCACCTCCTTCAACGCTGGCAACAACACCGATACGGTAGGAGCCTTGTCGAGGTAGACAACGTGCGATCCGTGATAGAAGGCCAAAATCAGACCAATGGTGCACTCATAGGTGTGAGCCATAGGCAACACCGAGAGGAAGATATCCTCCTCGTGAACGAGAAACAACGGGTCAATAAGCCACATCTGCGACGAGAGGTTGTAGTGCGTGAGCATTACACCCTTTGGCTGTGAGGTGGTACCCGAAGTGTAGATGATAGCCGCCAAATCCTCAGGCTGCGGTACAGTAATCTCGCCCTCCTCCTTCACGTTCTGCGAGAGAACGGTGAGATTCTTGGTGCGGACTACGATATTAAGCTTCGAGGTTACCTCCTTCGAAACCTTGGTGTAGAGCTTATCCGACACACACATCGCCTTAGCCTCCGAGTGCTCAACGATACGGTCGATATCTGCCGAAGTAAAGTCGGGCAATACGGGAACGACCGTATAACCACCCGATGTAATAGCGAAGTAGCAGACGCCCCAATTCGGCATATTGCTACTCAACAAAACGACCTTGTCGCCCTTCTTGAGACCTGCCGAGCGGAGCAACTCCTGCACCTCGGCCACCTTCTCGCCCACCTGCTTATAGGTGTAGCTCGTGCCTCTCCAAAGCGAAAAGGCTATACGCTCCGAAAAGTTCTTCACGCTGTTGTGGAGAATTTCGTAAAGTGTATTCAACTTCATAAAATTTTCAAAAATTAGGTTTGTACTACGTGGGAGACGTCGCATTTTCGCACGCACACTCCCACAAATCTGTGCAAAAATAGAATTTTTTTCCTAAATATTGCGTATCTTTGTCATAAATTTACACAGAAATGTTACATTTAGAACATATCAAGCAACTTGCCCGAGAGGTCGGCTTCGACCTTTGCGGTGTTGCGCAATGTGTTAATTTTGAGAGAGACAAGGTCTTTCTCGAGGAGTGGATAGCGCAGGGTTATGCCTCCTCGCTCGACTATCTGAAAAGGAACATCGAGCGCAGAAGCGATGCCACCACACTCGTCGAGGAGGCACGGAGCGTCATCGTCTGCGGTGTAGCCTACAAAAACCACATCAGCGAGGGCTACCCCGAAGGACACAAGGCAAAGGTCGCATCCTACGCCTGTACGACCGACTATCACACCACCATAAAGCAGATGTTATTCGAGTTGGGCAAGCGTCTCAAAGAGGTGTGCCCCACCCTTTCGGCTCGCTGTTTTGTCGATAGTGCACCTATCTTCGAAAAGCGCTACGCAGTCGAGGCTGGGTTGGGTTGGATAGGTCGCCAATCGTTGCTCGTAACACCCCAATTTGGCTCGTTTGTACTACTCGGCGAGATAGTCACAACCGAGGAGTGCGACCTCTACGACAAACCCCTTACGACGGTCGGTTGTGGCGAGTGCCGTCGATGCGTCGATGCGTGCCCCAATGGTGCTGTAAAAGAGCGACATATCGACACCTCACGCTGCATCTCGTGCGCCACAATCGAGCGCCCAGGCGAAGGCGAAAAAGCCCCGCTACACGGCTGGATATTCGGCTGCGACGAGTGCCAAAGCGTATGCCCCTACAACCGCAAAGCACCCCTTTTCAGCAACCCCCGTTTTGCACCCTCGTTCGATCCCGTTGATATGACCGCCGAAGAGTGGATTGCGATGAGTGAAGAGAATTTTTCCGAAAAATTCGAGAACACTCCGCTTCTTCGAGCTGGACTTTCGAGGATAAAATCGAATATCGAAACGGAGAGATATGCCCCAGACGGCTCCACGGCCGAGGTTGAAAATAATTGTTAATAAGTTGTAAATAAACTGCCCATTTTTAGTTGTACTTTTCGTTAGAAAGGCTCTAACTTTGTATCGAGAAAGTCGGAATAACGCCCTCCCCAAAGGAGGGTATTTCCACCCATATAGGGACAAAACAATTAAATACTATATATAATGAAGAATAACTCGACTCTTAAAAAAGTCCAGTACGCTGATGCTGTCGCTGCCTCGAAGGAGTACTTCGCAGGCGACGAACTTGCTGCTACAGTGTGGGTTAGCAAGTATGCTTTGAAGGATTCGCAGGGTAACATCTACGAGTCTTCGCCCGAGCAGATGCACTACCGTCTGGCAAAAGAACTCGCCCGTATCGAGAATAAGTACGGCGAGGCCCTTTCGGAGCAGGAGATTTTCGAACTCCTCGACCACTTCCGCTATATCATCCCTCAGGGTGGCCCTATGACAGGTATCGGCAACAACTTGCAGGTTGCATCGTTGTCGAACTGCTTCGTTATCGGCCACAAGAATCCTGCTGACTCGTACGGTGGTATCTTCCGTATGGACGAGGAGCAGGTACAACTTATGAAGCGTCGTGGTGGCGTAGGTCACGATCTCTCGCACATCCGTCCTTCGGGAAGCCCTGTGTTGAACTCGGCTCTCACATCTACAGGTATCGTTCCATTTATGGAGCGCTACTCGAACTCTAC
Source organism: Alistipes sp. (assembly GCA_017559685.1). The sequence continues at coordinate 1,310 of JAFYQY010000225.1, read as the reverse complement.
TCGTGAGGTTGCTCAGGATGGTCGTCGTGGAGCGTTGATGCTCTCGATCTCGATCAAGCACCCCGATGCTGAGAAGTTCATCGATGCGAAGCTCGACACCAACAAGGTTACAGGCGCAAACGTTTCGGTGAAGATTGACGACGAGTTTATGCGTGCTGCTATCGAGGGTCGCACCTACACTCAGCAGTTCCCAATCAATGCAAATAAGCCAAAGGTTATACAGAATATCGACGCATCGAAGCTCTGGACAAAGATTATCCACAATGCGTGGAAGTCGGCCGAGCCAGGCGTATTGTTCTGGGATACTATCATCCGTGAGAGTGTGCCTGACTGCTACGCTGACGAGGGCTTCGTAACCGTATCGACCAACCCTTGTGGCGAGATTCCGTTGTGCCCATACGACAGCTGTCGTTTGTTGGCTATCAACCTCTACAGCTACGTAGAGAACCCATTCACAAAGGAGGCATCGTTCAACTTCGACCTCTTCAAGGAGCACGTTCACAAGGCAATGCATTTGATGGATGACATCATCGACCTCGAGTTGGAGAAGATTGACCTCATCATCGACAAAATTGCTTCGGATCCTGAGGATAAGGATGTTCGTCGTGTAGAGCTCGACTTGTGGCACAAGATTAAGGAGATGGCTCTCAAGGGACGTCGTACAGGTCTCGGCATCACCGCCGAGGGCGATATGTTGGCAGCACTCGGTTTGCGCTACGGCTCGAACAAGGCTCTCGACTTCGCAACCAAGGTACACCAGACTCTCGCAGTAGAGGCATACCGTGAGTCGGTAAATATGGCACGTGTACGTGGCGCATTCACCGTATTCAACGCCGAGAAGGAGAAGAACAACCCAATGATTAACCGCCTTAAGGATGCCGATCCATCGCTCTACGAGGCAATGGTTAAGTATGGTCGTCGTAATATCGCAATGCTTACAATTGCGCCTACAGGTACCACTTCGTTGATGTCGCAGACAACTTCGGGTATCGAGCCTGTATTCCGTCCGGTTTACAAGCGTCGTCGTAAGATCAACCCATCGGACCGCGATATCAAGGCTACAACATTTACCGACGAGCAGGGTCAGTTGTTCGAGGAGTACAACGTATACCACCACAAGTTCGTGGATTGGTTGCGTATCAATGGCTACGACATCTCGCGCCTCGACACTATCAGCGACGAGGAGTTGGATAAGTGGGTTGCTGCATCGCCTTACCACAAGGCTACCGCAAACGACATCGACTGGGTCGCTAAGGTTAAGATGCAGGGTGCTATCCAGAAGTGGGTAGACCACTCGATTTCGGTTACCG
>JAFYQY010000224.1 GCA_017559685.1 Alistipes sp. | reverse complement strand
CTTCAAGCAGAACGGAATCAAGAGGATGCACAAGGTCTCCGAAATCTGCGACAACGAAATCAAGATTGTTGAGTGCTTAACACCAAAGGTATCAAGATACTGCTCGCCATAGGTAGCAACCTCGCCAAAGCCCTTGATATAGCCATCGGCAAAGGCGTTAGTAATCTGCAGCGACATACCGAGCATCATCGAGAAGAGGAAGAAAATAGCCATCTTCTTCTCCTTGAACAACGAGAATGCACGCAAGCCGAGAGTGTCAATCCACGACTTAGCCTTAACGCCTCGGTTAATCTCGCACGAAGGCAAGGTCAAACAGTAGAGACCCAAGACTATACCGAGTATTGCCGAGAAGTTGAGCTGGAACGAGCTATCCTTCCAACCTGTCAAGTCCACGATCCACATTGCAACGATAAAACCTACCGTACCCCATACACGGATAGGCGGGAAGGCCTTCACGGTGTCGAGGTTCGCCTTGCTGAGGGCGTTGTATGCCACAGTGTTGCTCAATGCAATAGTCGGCATATAGAACATCACGCTCAACAGCACCGCAGGATAGAGTGTTGCGTAGTCGGTTTGGTAAGATGCGAAGATCATAAGCAACGCTGCTACGATATGCGAGATACCCAATAAGCGTTGTGCCTGCACCCAACGGTCGGCGATAACACCCATTACAATCGGCATAAAGAGCGAAGCGATACCCATTGTTGCGTAGAAGCTACCAATCTGACTACCCTCGAAATGGAGATTAGCACCCAGATAGGTTCCCAACGAAATTAGCCACGAACCCCAAACTGCGTACTGCAGGAAGTTCATCACTATAAGACGAAATTTGATGTTTTTCATAGTGTTTTAAGTTATATTTTGTCTATCAATTGTCCGTTTTTAGTGCTACAACTGCAATTTTCACAACAAAATTATAAATTTTTTTGAAAAAACTTTGCAGAAACGAAAAATAAATCATACTTTTGCACTCGCAAAACGAATCATTGGGCTATGGTGTAATGGTAACACTACAGATTCTGGTCCTGTCATTCTAGGTTCGAATCCTGGTAGCCCAACTCAAATAGACGACTTTCGAGTCGTCTATTTTTTTTGTTGTGCTACCAGGGTTCGGTTGTGGGATGGAGTCGTTAGGGGTGTTAGGGACGTTAGGGGCGTTAGGGGTATTAGGGGCGTTAGAGTCACTAAATTCCTTAAACTCCCTAAATTCACTACTATCTACTCTCCGTTCTCAACTCTCCACTAAAAAAGGAAGCTCTCAGGCTTCCTTTTATTTAGTTTTGTTTCTGCTTTGTTTCTGCGGATTCTCTATTTGTATCGAGGCGCTTATAGCTTACCATTCCACCCCATACGGCTGTAGTGACTATCGCAATAATAAGTCCCACCGAGTAGCTGATAGCGAAGGTTGCGCCAGGTATCAGATAGGTAACAACGCACATCGCAACACCTGCAATCAAACCGCCATTTATCCACGGGCGCTGCTTGGCTCTGCGTTCGAGTGGGCGATTGCTAAATATTGGTGTGCGCTTGACATTACTCCACCACAACTGCGTAAAGTACAAACCCGAGACAATCGACGAGAACCATCGACCGAACAAACCCCAATCATTCAGATAGGCGAGCAACCACACCAAGCCTGCCACTACCACAAGTGCCAATGCGTGATAGCCCAAGATGCGGCAATCGTGACGGAAAATACGCTTGCGCATCTCGTCTTGGCTCTCGGTCGGTTGAGCATCCTGCTCCTCTCTACTATTTTCTACCTTCAGCGGAGAGTCGGTTACCGCACCCTCCGCAGACACCAACGCCTCCTCTACACTATTTGTACTTTTTTTCATACGTTCAATTTATTTGGAAGCCCCACTTCTCTTGCAGGGTTTCATCTAACAAATATAGAAACTTTTTCGTAAAACTCAAAAAAAAATCATTCGTCACCGACGTGGAGAGTAATTTTTAGTGAGTAGTG